>JAPLLQ010000087.1:3353-4873 GCA_026387485.1 Candidatus Omnitrophota bacterium
AAATTTAATACCTTTATATTTTCCACAGTTACACTCCCAGTCGCGCACCGGCCCAAAGATCTTTTCACAGAAAAGCCCGTCCTTTTCCGGCTTAAGCGTCCGGTAATTAATGGTTTCGGCTTTCCTTACTTCTCCCTTAGACCAGGATTTGATTATCTGCGGAGAAGCTATTTTTATGGTAATGCTATCAAAAGAAACTATCTCTTCCATTATTTCGCCTTTTCTGTCCTAATGTCTAAACACAGACCTTGTAATTCCTTGATTAAAACATTAAATGACTCAGGTGTCCCATGTGTAAAGCGCTGCTCGCCTTTTACGATAGCTTCATAGATACGCGTCCTTCCGGAGACATCATCGCTCTTTACGGTGAGCATCTCCTGCAAAGTAAATGCCGCGCCATAAGCCTCTAAGGCCCAAACTTCCATTTCTCCCAGCCTCTGTCCGCCGAACTGAGCTTTACCGCCCAAAGGCTGTTGAGTAACTAATGAATATGGCCCGATGGAACGGGCATGGATCTTTTCATCGACTAAGTGGATTAATTTCATTACGTACATATACCCAACCGTAACTTTATGGTCAAATGGCTCCCCGCTATATCCGTCATAAAGGTTAATCTTGCCGTCTTCAGGCAACCCGGCTTTCTTTAACATTTCTTTAATCTCGCTCTCCTTGGGCCCGTCAAAAACCGGACAGCCGACAGATAAATTCAATATCTTGGCTGCCCAACCCAAGTGGCATTCCAGGATCTGCCCGACATTCATACGCGAAGGAACACCCAAAGGATTCAATACCACTTCAACTGGAGTGCCGTCAGGCAGGTAAGGCATATCCTGCTCAGGCATAATTCTAGCAACTACACCTTTATTTCCGTGGCGGCCAGCTACTTTATCTCCTTCAGCAAGCCTGCGTTTAGTAGCAATATAAACTACCACTCTTTTTAATACCCCGGCTGGAAGCTCATCTCCACGCCGGACTTTTTCTATTTCCTGCTCCTCTTCACTGATAAGCTCCTGTATCTGTTCATCAAATGAAGCGGCTAAAATCTTAGCTTCTTCATTATCGCTAAAATCATATTTTTCTACCTTTTTCTTATCAATTCCTAAGAGCTGGGCTAAGCGCAGAATCTTCTCTGTCTGGACAAACTCTATCTCCTGCTTATAATAAGCTTTTAACTCCCTTATCTTAGCTAACTCTTTTGATTTTTCTTCCTTTGATTTCCTACCCCGGTCTTTTCTGGCAAAAACATGCACATCAATAACCACGCCTTCTACCCCCGGAGGGACAATTAAAGAAGTATCCCGAACATCCCCGGCTTTTTCCCCGAATATCGCCCGTAAAAGCCTCTCTTCCGGAGAGGGCTCAGAATCAGTTTTAGGGGTAATCTTACCGACTAGTATATCTCCGGACGCAATCTCTGCTCCCAAACGAATTATCCCGTTCTCATCTAAATTACCCAATGCCTCTTCGCTAACATTAGGAATATCCCGGGTAATCTCTTCATTACCTAAACGGGTCTCAGT
>JAPLLQ010000138.1 GCA_026387485.1 Candidatus Omnitrophota bacterium
CGCCGGCAAGAGGCAATAAAGGCGATGCAATTGTTGGGTTTAAGTAAAGAGGATTTAATTTTTTTAGGTTATCCGGATTTCGGGACCTTTAAAATATTCTGTAGGCATTGGCAAGATAGTAAGCCTTACAAAAGTCTGTTTACCCGTACAACTAGCGTGCCCTACAAAGACTCTTTATCTTATGGTGCTCCTTACAAGGGAGAAAGTATTTTAAGCGACTTGGAGAAGATATTGATAGATTACCAGCCGACTAAAATTTTTGTTTCGCACCCTGCGGATGTCAATGTTGACCATAAAGCGCTTTATGTTTTTCTAGAAGTAGCCTTGCTTAACCTAGAGCAACGTATCCCTAAGCCTAAAACTTATCCTTATCTTATTCACCGTACGCTTTGGCCTAAGCCCCGCGGTTACCATCCAAAGTTAATGCTCGAGCCCCCTGAAAAATTCCTTGACGCCGAAATCGGATGGACAAAATTTGAACTTAACCAGGAACAGCTTGATAAAAAACATTTAGCCACGCTAAGTTATAAAAGTCAGACTGAATACAGCGGCGCTTATCTTTTCTCTTTCTGCCGCAGGAATGAATTATTCGGAGATTACCCTTATATAAAATTAGCTAAACAGACTTCTTTAAAAGAAAAAGTAGTTGCCTTCCTTGGTTTATCCAGGATGTTTTCTAGCCTTGAGCTGGATGAATCACTGCTCGAAGATAACTTTAGCGGTAATAATGGACAAGTAAGTTACGCTATAATAGACAATTTTCTGCTTATACGTATTGAAAAACCTGAAGAGTTAAATCGGCGCTTCACTACCCTGATTTACCTTTTTGGATACAGTTATAAAAGGCAATTTAGCTCAATGCCCAAAATTCAGATTATCACCAAATTCAATACTTTTAAGATTTTTAACGGGAAGAAACTAATTAAGCCGGAAGGCGCTTTACTAGAACTATCCGCCGATAAGATGATTTTTAAATTACCCCTTGAGTCTTTGGGGAATCCGGATATTATTCTAACTTCAACCAGGGCTTATTGCGGGAAAAAAAAAAAAAAAACAGTTTCTATAGATACTNNAAAGAAGAGAGAAAAACAGTTTCTATAGATACTACGGCTTTTCGGGTAATCAAGATAAGATAAAAAATGGGAGGGGTTATGCTGGAGTTAAAATTAGTAGAGATTAAGAAGCTGGAGGAAACCAACCTTATTTTAGGCCAGAGCCATTTTATTAAGACGGTTGAGGATTTATACGAAACATTAATGAATAGTGTCCCGGGGATAAAATTCGGGTTGGCATTTAGCGAATCTAGCGGCGCCTGTAAGGTCAGAGCAGAAGGCAATGACCCTGATTTAAAGAAGCTAGCCATTGAGAATTGCCTTAACCTAGCCGCCGGCCATTGTTTTATTATTCTGATTAAGAATGCCTTTCCTATAAATATCCTTAATGCCATAAAGAATATCCCTGAGGTCTGTACCATTTATTGCGCTACGGCTAATCCGGTTAAAGTAATCATAGCCGAGACTAAAGATGGCTGCGGTATATTAGGCGTAATTGATGGCTTAAAACCTAACGGCGTTGAATCTGAGAGCGATATAGTCTGGCGCAAGGAATTTTTGCGTAAAGTTGGTTATAAACTCTAATTTTTCTCTTGCAAATTTAAACTGTATTGCTATAATTAAGGAAAAGAACTAATGGATTCCAAGAAAATACGTAAAAGTTTAAACCGTTTTTTTGGTTGGCTAGGTTTAAGTTTGTGCTCTTTGATAATCAGGTTTATTCCAGCGCACTCTATCTATAGGTTTGCCTGCTGGATTAGTTCTTTGGCTTTTCGCTTTGCCAAAAAACAAAGGAAAATTGCTCTGGAAAGTTTAAAAATTGCCTTTGGCCAGGAAAAGACAGATCAGGAAATTAAGCAGATCGCCCAAGAATCATTTACTTTTATGGCTAAGTCAGCGATAGAGCTGATGTTCCTTATGGATAAGCCAAGAGTATTGAAGGGGCGGGTTGCTATTTCCGGTAGAGAGAATTTAGAGCGCGCTTTATCTAAGGGCCGGGGCGTAATTTTAGTTAGTGCACACTTCGGGAACTTTCCGCTTTTATTAGCTAAATTAGCTCTTGAGGGCTATACAGCCTCTGGGATTATGCGGCCGATGCGGGATGAACGCGTAGAAAAGATTTTTTTCGAAAAACGCAGGAAGTTCGGGGTTAAAACAATATACAGCCAACCGCGGGATCTCTGTGTTAATAATACAATACAGGCACTGCGTAATAACGAACTGGTTTTTATACCCATCGACCAGAATTTCGGCACAGCCGGAGTATTTGTAAAATTCTTCGGCAGAAAAGCAGCCACGGCTACCGGCCCGGTAATTTTTGCTCAGCGTACCAAAGCAGCGCTTCTGCCTTGTTTTATTCTCCGGCAGAAAGATGATACCCATAGGATTATTTTTGAACCTGGTTTGAGTTTAGACGAGGGTAGAGATTCGCAAGATACTGTTCTTATAAATATACAGAGATTAACTGATATTATTGAAGTTTATATCCGTAAATATCCTGCGGAGTGGGGGTGGATTCACCGCAGGTGGAAGAGCCAACCAAGTTAAAAGGAGGTGTGAAAATGGCAGAGGAAGCTAAAAAAGAAGGATTAGACGTAAAAAAAGCTTTTTCTACTTTGCTGAAGGTTGTTTTAGGCTTAGTATTCTTGGCGTTAGGTGCCTGGGCAATCCTCAAATGGTGGAAGTTGCTTCTTATGATAATTAAAGGCTGTATTGGCCTGTTTCTAATCTTGGCAGGCGTAATTACATTAGCTATAGCCAAAGAATAATACAACTTTAAAGAAAGTTTAAAAAGGGTTGATTTCCAAAATGGGAACCAACCCTTTTTATTAAACTTTACTATCTTATATTTTAAGGTATAATTGACTTAAAGCGATTCATAAAGCTAAAAAAAGGAGATCAAATGGAAGTAGCTTTAAATAAAGAACTGATTTTGAATAAAACCGCCTGCCGTCTATTTCTAGTAACGGTATTTGTTGCTCTAACTAGTTTAGGCGCTTTTGTCCGTATACCCTTGCCATTTAGCCCTGTGCCGATAACATTACAGACTTTTTTTGTTTTATTGTCTGCAAGCTTCCTCGGTCTTTCTTTAGGTATGGTTGCACAATTAATTTATATATTATTGGGACTAGCCGGGTTATCTGTATTTGCCCAAACAGCCAGCAGTTTATTATATCTATTCGGCCCAACAGCAGGGTATCTATTCGGGTTTATTTTAGCCACTCTTTTTGTTGGCAGTTTTATAAAATATGCTAGGCATAGTTTCTTTTTAGTTACTTTAGTATTTTGCTTGAGCGATATACTACTTTTATCCTGTGGAACACTTTGGCTTAAATTTGCCTTTGGGTTTCCTTTGATAAAATCACTGCTCTTAGGGTTTATACCTTTTATTCCCGGCGACCTATTAAAAATATCGCTTGCCGTACCTATTTATTTAAAGTTTAACTCTCGAGTAAAAGAAATCTTGGGCAACTAATATCAATAAATCAGGCGGTTTGATTATATTTTTTTTGTTCAGTTGGGAGCGTATTGACAAAAGGCATAAATTATGTTAAGTTACCTCTGAATTTAAGGAGGCGTGGAATGAATAAAAAAATTTATTTTATTTTAGGAGGTTTACTCCTCTTATTATTTTTAAGTACCGGAATAACTTTCGGCGAAGAACAAATTATAAAAGGTGGAGTGGTTATGGATGCGCCGCTAGCTGACCTTAAGTATTGATTATATCCTTGCCCAAGAAGGAAAAAACATTGCCAAGAATATAAGCTTAGAGAGTGCGGAAAATAGTCCTATAGAGAAAATAGAGAACCAGGCTCAAACAGCCCAACCAGCTCTCTACCCGGAGCAGCCAGCTTCGCCTACGCAAGCTTCTCAAGTTAATCCGTAATCCGTTTATAGGGGTAAATAGTTTTAATAATCAGCAGGCAGGGTATTGCACCCTGCCTTTTGTCTTGACAGTTTAAGGCATTTTGTATATATTGAACTTTGAAAGGATATTCTTTTATGATAAGAAGTAAATTTTTATGGCTAATCAATTCTGTTTTTTTACTTGCAGGCTTGGCTGGTTGTGCGACACTAAACAAACCTGTTGAGTTTATCGGTTCAAAACTATTTCCTTCCTATTCAGGCCCCAAGGCGAAAGTTATGGTCGCTGATTTTGAGATCAAAACAGTTAAAGCCGGTAATGAAATCGGCGTAGGATTAAGAGAGATGTTAGTTGACGGATTAACCAAGAGTAACCGGTTTTTTGTCATTGCCGCACGTAAAGATAACCCTGAGAAACCAGCTAGTTTAATTATTGCGGCTGAGCTTATAGATTTTGAACCACAGGGTTCAGGCGGTAGTTCCGGTATTGCAGGAGGTGGCAGTTCTGCCAGTGGTACTTTAGATACTCTTTTGGGCGCTGGTTTAGATAAGTCGTATATAGCTTTAAATATCCGCATTGTTGATGCATCTTCTTCCAGAGTAGTAGCTGCTCAACATATTAGCGGCCAGGCGGTTTCTAAGGGAAAGATTAGCAGGGAGGTTTCCTATCAGAGAAGCCAATTAGGAGGCAAGTTGTCTGCCTATAACAATACGCCGATGGCAGAAGCGATAAATAAATGTATCGTTGAGGCAGTAAAGTATATTATTCAAAAGTTACCTTCGGATTATTATAAATATAAAGGAGATAAAAATGGGAAAGCGTAAACGCAGAGGTAAGCTTAATTGGCGTTCAAAGAAGGCCAATAAAGGAAGAAGGCCTAATTTAGGTTAAAAGACTCGTTACTTTTATTCCTATCATGGCGCTAGCTTTTATTTTAGTCAGTACATTTGCCGTCAGCCTTATCTCTTTTATCGGCATTCTCACTCTGGCCATAAAAGATAAGCTGTTGGAGCGGGTTTTATTTTGTCTTGTCGGTTTCTCAGCCGGCGCGCTCATCGGCGGCGCTTTCCTACATATATTGCCGGAGGCGCTAGAGAAGACGAAGAGCAGCATATCCGTTTTTTATTATCTCATCTTAGGGTTAGTCCTCTTTTTTATTATGGAGAGGTATTTTTACTGGCGGCACTGCCATGAGGAAAAATGCCATATCCACGCTTTCACCTACCTGAATCTTTTTGGGGAAGGAATCCATAATTTTATTGACGGTATGGCGATTGCTGTCAGCTTTGTAGTTTCTATTAAATTGGGTATCGCCACAACCTTGGCTATTATATTGCATGAGATCCCGAAAGAATTGGGTAATTTCGGAGTGCTTATTTATGGCGGTTTCACTAAGAAAAAAGCGCTTTTTTACAATTTTATCTCAGGGCTCATGGCTATGTTCGGTGCTATAGCCGGGTATTTTATTTCAGGTTTCACTCAGGGGCTCTCTAATTTTATTATGCCGCTTACTGCTGGAGGTTTTATTTATATAGCCACATCAGACCTTATTCCCGAAATACATAAACAGACCAGTCAAAAACGGGCTAATCTGGCTTTCGTTGCTTTTTTGCTTGGTATTATATTTATGGCTTTAGCCAAAATGTGGCTGGCGGATTGATAAATATTTTTCCTTCCAGAATCACCCTATTTTAATATTATGAAAGCGATTGCCCTTATCTCCGGTGGGTTAGATAGTATCTTGGCAGCCAGGCTTATCCAGGAGCAGGGCGTAGATATTATTCCGTTAAACTTTAAGATTCCTTTTTGCCATCGCGATAATCATTTTGCAAAGAAAACAGAGATTAGTTCTTTTGTAGTCAAGAGCCTGGGTAAAGACTTAAAAACGGTGGATATAACCAATGCATTTTTAAAGCTGCTCTCAAAACCTAAGCATGGTTTCGGTTCGAATATGAACCCTTGTATAGATTGTAAAATTCTTATGCTTACTAAAGCGAAAGAATTAATGGGGCCTTGGGAAGCAAAATTTATAGTCACCGGAGAAGTACTGGGCCAGCGGCCGATGTCTCAACATAAGCAGGCCTTGGAGGCGATTGAGAAGGAGAGCGGCTTAGAAGGGTTATTACTTAGGCCTTTGTGCGCAAGGCTATTACCTCAAACTATCCCTGAAAAAGAGGACTGGGTAAAACTAGAGAAATTACTTGATTTTAACGGCCGCTCGCGCAGGCCCCAGATGATTTTAGCCGAAAAGTTTAAAATTATTGATTATCCTAATCCGGCAGGCGGTTGTCTTTTAACTGACCGGGAATTTTCTAAACGCTTAAAAGATTTAATTACTCATAAAGCGGTATCTATCGGTAATATAGAGTTATTAAAAATGGGAAGGCATTTTCGGATTTCTCTGGATACGAAGTTAATTGTTGGCCGAGAGGAAAGAGAGAATAAAGAGATAGAGGGCAAAGCCCGGGAAGGTGATTATTTATTTATGCCTAATGATAACCTTGCCGGAGCGACTGCTCTAGGCAGGGGTAGTTTTAACCGGGAATTAATAAAACTATCTTCTCAGATAACCTGTCGTTATTGCGATTTGAATGGAGCTAAAAGCGAGGATATAATTATCAAGAAGGTAGGGTGTGAAAACCCTTCTTCTCAGTTGAATGTTTCGCCGCTTGAGGAAGGTAAATTAGCCGTTTTAAGGGTATGAAAGAAGCCCTGCTTTATAAAAAATTAGCCGATAAAATAGTTATTTGTAACCTTTGTGCGCACTATTGCAAGATTAATCAAGGAAAATTTGGTTTTTGCAAAGTAAGAGAGAATATTGAAGGGATCCTATATACCCACGCCTATGGTAAAGTTATTGCTTCGCAGGCCGATCCTATTGAGAAAAAACCGCTCTATCACTTTTTACCCGGTTCCTCAAGTTTTTCCATTGCTACTATTGGCTGCAATTTCCGCTGCGCTTTTTGCCAGAACTGGGAAATTTCACAGAAATCATTCCAAGATGGTAATATTTTAGGTGGAGGTGAATTTACCCCGGAAGAAATAATAAAAGAGGCAGAAGTCAACCAGTGTCTGAGTATTTCTTATACTTATACTGAGCCGACTATATTTTTTGAATATGCCCTGGATACGGCTAAATTAGCCAAGGCAAGAGGCTTGCGCAATGTTTTTGTTACCAATGGTTATATGTCCAAAGAATGCCTTGAATTGATCCATCCGTATCTGGATGCTGCGAATGTAGACCTTAAATTTTTTAAAGACAGTTCTTATAAGAAAATATGCTCAAGTTCATTACAGCCGGTATTAGATTCAATTAAGTTAATGCATAAACTAGGTATTTGGGTTGAAGTCACAACTTTAGTTGTTCCGGGAGAGAATGATTCACCTAAAGAGCTTGAGGATATAGCTTGTTTTCTTGCAAACCTAGACAGGAATATCCCTTGGCATCTCTCGCGTTTTCACCCGGATTATAAATTTACTGAACATGAGGTTACTCCGGAAGTGACTCTTAAGCAAGCCGAAGAGATCGGCCGTAAGTCGGGACTAAACTATGTCTATGTCGGCAATGTCTTTGGCTGGCCGGATAATTCCCATTGCCCGGGCTGTAAAAAAGTAGTGATTAGAAGGGAAGGATTTAATGTCGTGGAATATGCTTTAAAGAAAAACAAATGTTCTTACTGCGACAGCGTTATTCCGGGAATTTTTGCTAAATAAATTAAGATTGACAAGGCCGGGTATTTGAGATACTATTTGGTATAATCAAAAAGGGGAGGTCGCGAACTCGGCCTGAGAGTTCTGCGCGGAAAGCAGATGACCCTAAGAACCTGAACTGGATAATGCCAGCGTAGGAAAAAAGGATAGAAGAGGCTCCCCTATGGTGCGCATAGGGGTTTTTATTTGAATATTTTTTAATGGAGGATAAAATTTGAAACTCGATGATATTAAAATTTCAAAAGCGATAATTGAATCCTATAAAGATAAGCTTATCCGGGCTTTAGATGTGGATGTAGCAGTTGTCGGCGCAGGCCCGGCAGGCTTGACCTGTGCTTATTATTTAGCCAGAGCCGGTAAAAAGGTAGTAATCTTTGAGAGGAAGCTTTCGGTTGGCGGAGGGATGTGGGGAGGCGGGATTATGTTTAATGAAATAGTGATTCAGGATAAGGCCAAAGAGATTATGGATGAATTCGGAGTAAAGCTAAAGGTCTATGAAAAAGGGTATTATGTGGCGGATTCCATTGAGTCAGTTTCTACTATTTGCTCTAAGACAACTAAGGCCGGCGTGAAGATATTCAATCTGTTAAGTGCCGAAGATGTAATGATCCGTAAGGGCTGTATCTGTGGTTTGGTTCTAAATTGGACAGCAGTAGAGATAGCTAATCTGCATGTTGACCCGATTACCATGCGAGCCCGTTTTGTAGTGGATGCCACAGGGCATGCCGCAGAGGTAGTCCGGATCGTCGAAAGGAAATCCGGCTTGAAATTGAAGACAAAAACCGGTAGAATAATGGGTGAGCAGTCAATGTGGGCAGAGGTAGGAGAAGAAACCATCGTGAAGAACTCCAAAGAAGTTGCCCCCGGTCTCTATACTTGCGGGATGTGCGCTAATGCCGTATTCGGCGCTCCGCGCATGGGCCCGATATTCGGCGGGATGCTTTTATCCGGGAAAAAAGTTGCTTTAGATTTATTAAAAAGGTTAAAATGAAGATAATCAATCCTGAAAAATGCACTGTTTTTTTTGATTTTGATAATACTATTGCTACCTGCGATGTCTTTGACAGTATGCTCCCTCATTTTTCTAAAGATGACCTTTGGGTGGAATTAGAGAAAAAATGGGAGAAGGGTAAGATTGGCTCTCGAGCCTGCCTTGAGGGCCAGATCAAAGGCTTAAGTATAACCAGGAAGTCTTTAGATCAGTATCTAGCCCATATCAAGCTTGACCCTTATTTTAAAAAAATAATCAAATTCCTGACTACTAGTAAGATCAAGGTAATAATTCTAAGCGATAATTTTGATTACATACTCCAGCGGATATTGAATTATCATGCCATTAAGAATTTAAGGGTTTATTCCAATAAGTTACATTTTGCCAAAGACGGGCTTGTCCCGCGCTTCCCTTATCGCAGTAAGAAATGCCAGGTTTGTGCCCATTGTAAGACAAAAAATCTCTTGGCAAATGTCCAACCGGATTCTATAATAATATATATTGGCGATGGTCGTTCAGATATCTGTCCTTCCCAATACGCCGATATAGTATTTGCAAAAGCAGATCTGCTTAAGCATTTTCAGGAAAAAAAATTGATCTGTCTGGCCTATGAAGGCTTAAAAGATGTATACGATTATTTTAAAAGGAGTTTTGTATGAGTGAAAAATCATTAGCTAACCAGGCAAAAGATGAGGTTTTATTTTCAACCGATGAGCTTTTAGCTCAGGAAGCCAAATATTGCTCATGGGGGGATACAGTTCATTACGTAGATAAACCCAACATCTTTAAATCCAGCGAGGGTAGTTATCTCTATGATGTGGAGGGTATAGAATTTTTGGATTTACAGATGTGGTATTCCGCGGCGAATTTCGGTTATAGGAATAAACGGTTGAATAGCGTCTTAAAGAAACAGATTGATACCCTTCCGCAGTTAGCCTGCCAATACTTACACGAAGAAAAAATAAGGCTAGCCACAAAGTTAGCCCAGCGTAATGAGATGTCCTTTGAAGCAAAAGGGAGGATTCATTTTAATGTCGGCGGCTCATCAGCATTAGAGGATTCGTTAAAGCTAGTCAGGAATTATGCGGGGAGAAGTTTAGTTTTTGCTTTTATGGGCGGTTACCACGGCAGAACTCTGGCGGCATCGGCAATTACCTCAAGTTTTCGTTACCGGGAGCACTTCGGCCATTTTGGCGACCGGGCTTTCTTCGTGCCTTTTCCGTATTGCTTCAGGTGCCCTTATGATAAAAAGAAGGATTTCTGCGATTTTTATTGCCTTAAACAATTTGAGAGGCTGTTTGAGACCGAATATCATTCAGTAGTCAATAAGAAGAACAATAAATGCGAGTTTTCTGCTTTCTACGTTGAGGCGGTTCAGGGTACAGGCGGATATATTATCCCGCCGCAGGAATATTTTAGCGGGCTTAAGGAAATCCTGGAAAGGTACGATATTCTTTTCGTTGATGATGAAATCCAGATGGGCTTCTTTAGGACCGGTAAATTCTGGGCGATTGAGCATTTTAATGTTACTCCGGATATTATTGTTTTTGGTAAAGCTTTAACCAACGGCTTAAACCCGATTTCCGGAATCTGGGCTAAAGAAAAGTTTATCTCTCCAGAGGTTTTTCCTCCGGGATCAACCCACTCTACATTCTCCTCCAATCCATTGGGGACAGCTGTGGGGTTGGAGGTAATGAAACTGATTGAGGATTCAAATTTTGCGGTAGATGTGCCTAAGAAAGGCCAATATCTCATTAATCGTTTTAAATCGCTCCAGAAAAAGTATCCTCAGATAGGAGATGTTAGCGGGTTAGTGCAGAAAAAATACCCGCAGATAGGTGATGTTGACGGATTGGGTTTGGCTTTACGTGTAGAGATGTGCGGGAAAGACGGCTACGCTCCGAATAAGGAGTTGACGGATAAAATAGTAGAACTTGGGTTAAGCGGAAAGCTTACTGCTGGAGGCAGGAGGCGGGGGTTAGTGCTTGATGTCGGAGGCTACTATAAGAATGTCTTTACTCTGGCGCCTTCGTTCTATATCACGGAAAAAGAAATAGATTTAGGATGCGATCTCTTTGAAGAGGCGCTATCTAAGGCATTAAAGAAACCTTAAGCTTTTAGTCCCTCCTTTTAAAAAGTTTTCTAAAAAAATCTTACCGGAAAAATATGCTCAGCCGCGATATACGCATACTGGATTTTGATGCCAGCCTGATTAAGCAGAAGAAAATCCTCTCTAGCTATAAACATGAGATTATCAATTTAAAGGATATTGCTCCCCATTCCAGGCTCTGGATGGATAAGAAAACTAAGGCTAAGATAATGGAGCGGCTAAGTGGCTCCCAAAACAATAGCCCGACTTTCCTTGGCTCAGGCGATTTTCATCATATCAGCTCGCTTTTAATAAATGAATTTGATCAGCCAATGTCAGTTATTATTTTTGACTTCCATCCTGACTGGGATATTTTACCCCCTCGTTTTGGCTGCGGTTCCTGGGTAACCGAGATATTAAAAAATAAAAACATTCTTAAAATCGTTCTCATCGGTGTTTCTTCCGATGATCTATCATCCGCAAGTATCCAGAGCGGGAATCTTAAGGCTCTTGAAGGTGATAGGCTCGAGGTTTATCCTTACCAACATCAGCCGACAAATGTTTTGTTCAGGAGTGTCCCGGAAAATATTTCCTTAACAGTTAAAAAAAGATTTTTCTGTAATAAGATTTACTGGGATGAATTAAAGGATAAGGATTTACAGGTATTCTTCTCGAGCATGCTTAGCCGTATTCCCACTAAGAAAGTCTATGTTTCTATAGATAAGGATTGTTTAAAAAGCAAGTATGCCCTTACTAATTGGGAAGAGGGGTTACTTTCCTTGGATGAGCTGCTTTTAATGTTAAGATTAATCCGGGATAATTTTGATATTGCGGGTTTGGATATTACTGGAGATTATTCTAAAAACTTTACTGCCGGAAGATTTAAAAGTTTTATTTCAAGGCTGGACCATCCTAGGCCTGTTAAGGCTGATAAAATCCCCGAATCAGTTATCACCGCAATAAATGAATTAACTAACCTTAAAATTCTAGAAACCCTCTATCCTTAAAAATTATTTATACTTATTGAAGAAGGATATTGTTTGTTCCGCTACCTTATCCCTTTCCTGGTCGGCAATAATTATATGGTAGGAATCCTCAAAGAGGACTACCTGCTTATCTTTAGAGCCAATCCGTTCGTAGATATAGTAGGAATTTTTTGGGCTGGTAACATCATCGTCTTTTGCCTGCAGCAGCTGAATCGGGGTCTCTATTTTTTTTAATAAAGGGATAATCTTTTTAGCCAACAGGCGATTTTGGTACATACTGGAAACAGGTATTACCGAATAACCATAAAGATGGACCTTGCTATAATCAAAGAGGTCTGAACCCTTATAAAATCTTTCGATTCGCGATCTCAATCTCTCGTTCTTTATACCATAAGGATACCCTTCTTTAAGGTATATGTAATATTTAAGTGGTGTTGGGTAAACTAAGGGCAGGAATATTCTTGATTTAGGAGTGCCCCAGCCGTCAAAAAAAATAGTCGGGGAGAAACAATTGACTGCTTTAATTTTCTCCGGGAATTCATAAGCCAGCAATATGCCTAATAGTGCGCCAAAAGAGAGGCCGGCAACAAATATATTTTCGTATGAATCGCTGTATTTAAGAAAACTTTCTTTTATCCCGGCGTATAATTCCTGCCAGGTTTTTCGCTTTAAAACTGAGAGCGATTGTGTATGCCCGGGCATTAAAGGAGCAGCTACAGAATAGCCTTCTTTATTCAAGCGTGAGCCGATAGCACTCATCTCTTTAGCTGTCCCGGTCAAGCCATGGATTAAAAAACAGAGGTTTTTATCTCCTTCGAGAAAAAAGCTCGAATTGGAGATTTCCTGAATATCACGGTTGTCTTCTCTTAAAGAAAAAATAATCATTTTATAGCTCTTTAATCCTTTTTGCGATGTAATCTAATTCACTATTTTTTAAGAAAGTGCTGGTGGATAATGTAATATGCCTTTCTGCTAAATAGCGGGCATTCGGCGCCTCTTGATCCCCGGTTATGCTTTTAAGATACTCATAATCGGTAATTGCCGAAAGATAAATCCGGGATATGCCTAACCCCGAATTCCTGAATAATTTAAAAGCTTTATTGCGTTTAGCTGGGTCATCAAAAATCAGTGTTAAGAATGGATAGTTTGCTTGGGCTTCTCGAGATTCTCGGATAATCTTGATTCCCGCGGTATCTTTTAAGGCTTCTATATAATAAACTGCTTTTTTTCTTTGTCCATCAATTTCTTTGTCTAGGCGTGAAAATGAGAAATGGCCGATTTTTTTTCGGAAACTTGAAACTTTATGTAAAGGGAAGTCAATAGTGAAATATTCAATTGATGCCTTTTCGAGGTTACCCTGTAATTCCCAGAAGACTTGGGGGGCCTTAAAGACCAGCCAGAAAAGAAGTGGCCGGTAAAAAATCCAATACCCGAATAATTCTATAATTTTTAGAGTCTCAGAAGAAAAGTTACCTTTTTCAATATCTTTTATATTCTGGTTAATTATTTTGGCGTATTCAGTTTTGCCTGTTATTACTCCCCCTTCGTAAATAGTTAAACCTTTTCCCCGGCAGAGGCTAAAAAAAGATAGATCGCCTATAGTCCCGACCTTTTTATCTTTGTATATCGCGCCTTGTGCTTGAGCACAGTCTTCAATAACGAATATTTTCTCTTTTTTGGCCATCCCCCGAATAAAATCCAGGTCTACCGGAATTCCGGCTAAGTGCGTAGCTATGATAGCGAGCAGATCATTATTTTTTGAACATAGTTTTTCTAACTGTGCCCGGTCAAAATCAAAATTATCCTTATTGATATCGCAGACCAGAACATTTAAGCCGGCTCTTTTTATGGCTAACGGTATAAGCGGGCAGATAAAGGAAGGGATGATTACAGTTTTTTTGGAAGAGAGTTTTTTTAAGCTTTCTAGAATAATATAGAATGCCGCAGTTCCGGAATAGGTAACTTGGGCATATGGGGCGCTTAGATAATTCTTAAAATCGTCTTCCAGCGAGCCTTTATATTTTACTACCGGTAAAAGGGAAAGGAAATCTCCTGCCTCTAAGGGTATCCCCGCAGTGGGAGGTATTTCACGAAATATATTCATTTTATTTTTACTATTTTTATTATTTTATGCTAAAATGATAACAAATTCAAGAAGTAAAAAAATAAGGCCGATATGCTTAAAGGAAAAATTACAGCAAAATTATTCGCGTTTCTTGTTTTTACCGATGTTCTGGAGACCTTTATTCATTTCTGCTTTAAGAGGGGGGCAACCTCTCACGGTGTCCATCAGGTAAACGCATTACCAGACCTTTTTTTCTTCCTACAAGGTGTTTTCCTCTCGCCATATATATGGATCGGGCTTTTGTCAGTTGCGGTTGCTTTTACTCTTTGGTCGACTATCCTCTCAAAAATAGACTTAAGTGTTGCAGTCCCGGTCTGTAGCTTTAGTTATATATTTGTTCCTATAGCTTCAATAATTTTTCTGCATGAAAAAATAAGCCTGTTAAGATGGGGCGGGATATTGATGATATTAATCGGGGTAATCCTGGTTTCCTTAACTAGCAAAGATAAGGAGAGCTTGCTTTAATGAAAGAGGGAATGTTTTTTATTTTATTCCTGATTGCTATGACTAGTGTCTGCGATACGGTAAATCAGATATTCCTGAAATCCGCGATTAATTCTTTGCATGTTTCTTTAAGCGGAAATATTTTTAAAATCCTGAAATTTATTTTTAGGTTGATCTTAGTCCCCAGGGTATGGGTTAGTTTTGTCTTTAGCATTTTATCCTTAAGTATGTGGCTTTTCGTCCTCTCTAAAATAGACCTGAACCTCGCTTTTTCCTTGGATAGTATGCACTATATTTTTATCGCCTTTGCCTCGCAACATATATTAAAAGAAAAAGTTTGTTTTAAGCGTTGGTCAGGTATACTCTTTATAATATTGGGGATAGTTTTAGTATCTATTAGTTAACCCCGCCCGAGTATCCTTATTCCTTTTTTAGATTATTTAAGGTTAGAACTTGTGGGTGACGCCGGTAGTTACGAAGCAGGTGTTTATCCCATGGTTGGGGTCTTTGATACCGCAGTTGGAGAGATGGCGATAAGAGCCTTCTATGGTGAGGGCGGTATTTTTCTTAAAGAAATAATGTATGCCGCAGCCTAACTGTTCAATAAAATTAAATTGTGATCCCTGCTCCCGGGTATGCTGAGTTATATAAACCATACCTGCTCCGCCCTTTAAATAAGGTTGGATTTTGGATGTTTCAGGAAGGATCCCTATCTTTAATAGAAATAAGGTTCCTAGTTCAATATTGGCATCCGGGCTTATTACCGGAGAGATAAACGGCTCAATCTGGAATTGGAGTAATTGTCTTGGGTTAAAATTTAATTTTTTAGTCAATTTTTTAAGGTCAAAATCAAAATCTACAATAAAAGGAATCATCTTATAGGTTTTTTTGTTGTGCAGTTTTCCCCAGCCAAAGCCAGTGCGGAATTCTATAGCCGATAAAATTCCAGTTTTGGCTTCGCTTATACTTGGAGTAATTTGATTTGCTTGTTCAGAGGGCGCTGTAAATTGAGCCGGGGCAGATCTTTTTTCTGCCCCTACCTGGGTTACCGTACCTGTTTTAGCAGGCACTAATCCCTTTTTATTATAGATAGCTTTAGCTTGAACCACTAAATAGACAAGGGCGAGGATAATTATTATGATAAGTGCGATTTTCTTCATAGGTTAGATTATATTAAAAAAACTTAAAAAAGGCAAGAACTTTTATGTTAAAATAAATCTATGAATAATATACAAGAAAGTCTGGATTCCGGCTGTTGCCATACAGCTAAAAAGCCTTTTTTAAAAAATAAGCTTTTTATTATTTCCGGCCTAACCGTAGTTTTGCTTTTTCTGTCTTTAGTCCTGCCTTTTCTTGAACCATTCCGTAAAGCATTTCTGATGTACTTTAAGACAATCTGGTGGGCAGTTTTACTGGGTTTATTATTAGGTGGAGTTATCGATTATTATATTCCTAAGGAGTATATCTCTAAAATCCTCTCCCGTAAGAAACCCTACACAATATTTAACGCCGTATTCTTGGGGTTTCTAATGAGTGCTTGTAGCCATGGCATACTTGCCCTTTCTATACAGCTACATAAAAAAGGAGCGTCTAATCCGGCAGTAGTAAGTTTTCTTCTGGCCAGTCCTTGGGCTAATCTTGCCATTAGCGTAATGCTGGTCGCTTTTTTTGGCTTAAAGGGCTTACTGATAATTATCGCCGCAATAGTTATCGCCATAAATACCGGTTTTATATTTATGTTTCTGGAAAAGAAGGGCCTGATTGAGAAAAATAAGAATACTATTGAAATAGCCGAGGGTTTTTCGATTATGAATGATGTGCATAGCCGTATAAAGAATTATAATTTTAAACAGGAGGATATTCTTAATGGCGCTAAAGGAGTTATTAAGGGGGGATTAGCGCTTGGGGATATGGTTTTGTGGTGGATTATTTTAGGCATAATTTTAGCAAGCTTAGCCGGTGCTTACATCCCGGTGCATTTCTTCCATAAATTTATGGGCCCGACTCTACTGGGTTTGGTTGTCACCTTAGCTTTAGCTACGGTAATTGAAGTTTGTTCCGAGGGTTCTAGTCCCTTAGCTTTTGAAATTTACCGCCAGACAGGCGCAATCGGCAACAGTTTTGTATTTCTTATGGCTGGGGTAGCTACGGATTATACCGAAATAGGGCTTTTGTGGGCTAATGTCGGTAAGCGGGTCGCCTTATGGATGCCATTGGTGGCTGTTCCGCAAATATTGGCTCTCGGCCTGATAGCCAATCTTTTTTTAAAATGATAATTTTTTACTTTACAAATGATACTTGTATGGTATCATTATACCTGTAAGAAAGGAGGGGCTATGGATATAACTATTAAATATATGCTTCGTCCTGTGGCTCACTGTAAAGAGGGCTGTTGAATTTGCCTTCCGGCAAAACTAAGTTTTTGTCGGAAGGCATGACACTTCCCGCCAGGCAAGTTTTTTTCCACAAGGCGGGATCCCGCCTTGTATTTATTAGCGTGGCGGGAAAACTGTCCCGTTGTTTTTTTAGGAGAGAAATGAAGTTAATTACCAGAGATACCGACTACGCTTTACGGGCAATATGTTCTATTGCTAAGTCTAAAAATAAGATAGTCCCTGTTTCCGAATTGGTCAAAGAGTTAAAAATACCACGGCCATTTTTAAGGAAGATATTACAGCTGTTGAGCAAGAAAAAGATTTTTAGGTCTTATAAAGGTTCAGGTGGCGGTTTTACGCTGGCGGTCCCTGTAAATAAGATTTATCTTTTGGACTTAATCAAGATTTTTCAAGGGCCGATTAAGCTTAATGAGTGTTTTTTAAAGAGAAAAACCTGCCCTAACACAAAAAGATGTGCTTTAAAGAAAAAAATCAATAAGATTGAAAAATATATGTTTAAGGAACTAAGGCCGGTTACAGTTGCTTCACTGCTGGCTAAAGATAAGGAAGGCTGATTATGTTTTTTAAATGCCCGGGACAGGATAAAAGAAACATTAAAGCTGAAATCGTTGATTGCCATCATTGCGGTTACAAGATTGAATTTTTTTCAGATGAAGTCAAGGCAAGATGTCCGCAATGTAAGAGTTGGGCTTTTAAAGAAATACTCCCTTCCTGTCTTAACTGGTGTAAGGCAGCAGGAGAATGTAGCGGCATAATCTAGTTAAAAAATTAGTTGTCAGATTGGTTGCTTTATTGTATCCTAATATTGATAAAAAGGAGGTGGCGTATGAGTTGTGGGCGCTGCGGGACCAAAAAGAAAGCTAAGAAGAAGGGGAAAAAGAAGTAGATTTTAGGGCAGGCGTTTTAGCCTGCCCGCTTATTTTATTTAAGGAGGTATAATGGCAGATTTGAAAGATTTATTACAGAGCGCTGATTGGAAAACCGAGAAGCATGTACCGGTGATTGAGGCCCCGGATAAAATAAAAAAAGGTGAGGCGTTGAAGGTAATAGTCAGCGTAGGCAAAGAGATAGCGCATCCGAATACCACTGAACACCATATCAGCTGGATCGAAGTTTATTTTTTAGCCGAAGCTGAAAAATTTCCTTATCAAATAGGAAGATCTGAATTCAATGCCCATGGAGATTCAGCTCAAGGTCCCAATACCAGTACTATCTATACCCATTCCGAGCTTACCTTCAATATTAAAACTGAAAAAAGCGGGACTCTTTTTGCCGTTTCTTATTGTAATATCCATGGTCTATGGAAGAATTCAAGAGAATTAAAAGTAGAGTAATATAAAAAAAGTAATATAGAAAAGGAGGAGATATGTTTGCCAGACTTACGGGTTTATGTGCAATAATACCGACAACACTGTTGCTAACAGTTAGTTTCTTCGTTCTGTTTATCCTGCGTAAGGTAGAATCAAATATCTTGAAGGCGTTCGGTTATGTAGTAGCCAGTCTTCTTTGGCTAAGCGCGTTATTAGTCTTTTCTTGCGGCGTCTATACTTTAGCTACCGGAAAATGCCCGATGCAGAAGATGATGGAAGAAAAGCGCGGGATGATGTGCCAGAAGATGATGGATAAGCAGATGATGAAGGATAAAATGCCAGAGATGAAGCATTAATATTTTCCAAAAGAGGAGAGCTTATGGATAAGTATAAATGTACGGTTTGCGGTTATATCTATGATCCGGCAGTTGGCGATTCTACTCAGAATATTCCTGCTGGTACTTCTTTTGAGAAACTACCCGATTCTTGGGTTTGCCCGGATTGCGGGGTAGGCAAGGATATGTTTGAGAAGATCGGTTAAGTGTTGAAATATGCCTAGCAAGTTAAAGGTAAAAATTAAAGAGGTAATCCAGAGGACATATAACGTTAAGAGTTTCCGGGTTCAGGTTCCGCAGGAGATTGATTTTAAGGCTGGACAGTTCCTAAAAGTTTCTATTAAGGAAGGAAGTGAATTTACCAGGTACCTTTCTATTTCAAACTCACCTACTGAAAAAGGTTACCTGGAATTTACTAAGAAAATCACCCAGAGCCTGTTTTCTAAAACTCTCGATACTCTTAAAACCCAAGATACGTTAAGAATACAATACCCTTTTGGAAAATTTACCCTGGACGAAGCTGGCCTAAAGGTAACTTTTCTTTCTGGAGGAATAGGCATTACTCCCATAAGGAGTATGGTTAAATATGCCGTGGATATGAATTTAGGCATAGAAATGATTTTGCTTTATGCCAATCGCTCCATAAAAGATGTAGTCTTTAAAGATGATTTTGAGGCAATGCAGAAAGCTTATTCAAAGCTTAAAGTGGTTCATTTGCTCTCTGAACCCGCACCGAATTTCAAATCTACTCCCGGATTGATTAACGCTCGGGTAATAAGAAACGAAATCCCAGATTTTTTGGAAAGAAAATTTTATCTTTGCGGAGCGCCGCAAATGGTGGAAGCGATGAGAAAAATTTTAAGCGAAGAATTAAGTTTGCCTAATGAAAATATTATCACCGAGAATTTCCAAGGTTATTAGGAGGTGGATATGCCAGTTCTAGAGATTTTACCGAAGGTTTATTCAGTAGGGGTTGTGGATTGGAATGTGCGTAACTTCCATGGCCATACTTATACCACCAAAAGAGGCACCACCTATAATGCCTATTTGATTATTGATGAAAAAGTTGCCCTGGTAGATACGGTTTTGGGTTCTTTCTCTGATGAACTAATCGAGAATATTAAACAGGTCATCCCGCTTGAAAAGATAGATTACCTAATTGCTAATCATGTAGAGACGGATCACTCCGGAGCAATCCCCGCAGTAATGAAGCTATGCCCTAAAGCCAAAGTTATCGGTACAGAAAAATGCAAAGAGGGTTTATATCGTTATTACTACGGGAATTGGGATTTTCAGATAGTTAAGAGCGGTGATAAAATAAAACTAGGTAAGAGAACCTTGGTTTTTCTGGAAACGCCCATGGTCCATTGGCCGGATAGTATGTTTACCTATTGCCCGGAAGAAGAATTGTTAATGCCAAATGATGCCTTTGGACAGCACCTTGCTACGAGCGAGCGGTTTGCTGATCAGGTTGACCAGTGCGCTTTATGGGATGAAGCAGCAAAATATTATGCCAATATACTTTGGCCGCTGGGTACGGTTATAATAAAAAAGATTGAAGAAGTGCAAAAGATGAAGATTCCGATAAAGATTATTGCTCCTAGCCACGGAGTTATCTGGCGCAAAGACCCTTTACAAATAGTAAGCAAATATGCTGGCTGGGCTAAAAATGATACCATACCTAAAGTAGTTGTGGTTTATGAGTCGATGTGGGGTGCAACCGAGAAGATGGCCAGAAAAATAGTTGAGGGTATAAATAGTACAGGCTTAAGCGTTAAGCTTTTTGATATCACTACCTCTGACCGGACTGAAGTTATCAAAGAGATGCTTGAGGCTAAGGGTTTTATATTTGGCTGCTCAACTCATAATAATGGCATGCTTCCCACAATGGCCGGATTCCTGGATTTTGTAAAGGGCTTAAAGCCTAAGAATAGGATCGCCGCTAGTTTCGGCTCTTATGGCTGGGCAGGGGGAGCGATTAAGCAAATCGAAGATATTATTCAAGAAACAGGAATACAAGCATTCGCAAGTAATATTTCAGTCCAATATATGCCTGATCAAAGCGAATTACAGCGCTGTGTTGATTTTGGCAGGGAGTTTGCTAGGAGGATAAATGGTTAAAAATGTGAAGGTTTATAGTACCCCAACCTGCCCATGGTGTATTAGGGTAAAACAGTTTTTAAAAGAGAATAATATTAATTTTGAGGAAAACAATTCTTAAAAGAGAATAATATTAATTTTGAGGATTATGATGTAGGTAGTGATAAGGCTAAAGCCAGCGAAATGGTTCAGAAATCCGGGCAGATGGGGGTTCCGGTTTTGGATATAGAAGGTGAAATTATTATTGGATTTGATAAGGAAAAAATAAAACAGACATTAGGGCTGTAGGGTTAAAAATGTATGATTTAATTATAATTGGTGCTGGGCCAGCCGGGATTACCGCTAGTGTGTATGCAGCGCGTAAAAGAATAAACCTTCTGGTCATCACTAATGATATCGGAGGCCAGGCGGCTTTAAGCGGAGATATAGAGAATTACACCGGTTATCAATTTATCAGCGGGCCGGAATTAGCCCAGAAATTTGAAGAGCATATGCGTCAATATAAGATTCCGGTTAAAGAAAATGAAGAGGTAGTAGAAGTTAAGAAGCAGGGCGAGAAGATTTTAGTGAAGACCAATAAAGAAGAATATGAGGCGCGCAGCGTAATTATCGCTTCCGGAAAGCGTTCGAGAGAATTAGGCGTGCCAGGCGAGAAAGAATTTAAAAATAAAGGACTGACTTATTGCGCTACCTGTGATGGTCCATTATTTAGCGGTAAAGATGTAGCGGTTATCGGAGGAGGAAATTCCGCTTTAGATGCAGCATTACAGTTAATAAAGATCGCAAAACGGGTTTATGTTATTAATAATACATCAGGGCTTGGCGGGGATGCCATAATGCGCTCTAAAGTTGAAGAGGCCGAGAATGTCACCATCTTGAATAATTCTAAAGTTACCGCTATTTTGGGAGAAAAGATGGTGAAGGCGATTAAGATAAATAAAGATGGCCAAGATGAAACCTTGTCCTTAGAGGGCGTATTCGTAGAGGCCGGTTTAATCCCGAATTCCGATTTTGTCAAAGACGTAGAGAGGAATGTTTGGGGTGAGATTAAAATAGATTCCCGTAATCAAACCAGTAACGCAGGCATATTTGCTGCCGGAGACGTTACTCATATTTCGGAAAAACAAATTATCATTGCCGCAGGAGAAGGCTCCAAAGCCTGCCTTAGCGCCTTTAAATATTTAGCCCGGCATAATTTCAGGTAAAATATTATATTAATGATTAGAAATGAAAGTTAAAAAAATAAAAATAGGTAAAAAATATATCCGGGGAATTCTGATTAATTTGCTAAGTAAGAATTTTATTTTGCTTCGCGGCAGTAAAGGGTATGTGATGTGCGGTTATCTGAATTTATCGGTAGCCAGGAAATTTAATGACGTAGCTGTAAAGATAATTGGTGTCTCGACGATAAAAGAGGCTTTGAAAGCCAAGGTTCATTCTTTAAGCCCTGCCGCAAGAAAACTCGGGCTATATAAAGGCCAGCCGATCAAGGAAGCCGTTAAGATTATCGCATAATATTGTTGACAAGTCCTTTTTATATGCTTAAATAAAAGTGATAGAGAAATGAGGGGAGGTCGTAAAACGGCCTGAGAGTTCCGCGAAGATAAGCGGATTACCCGACGAACCTGATCTGGATAATGCCAGCGGAGGGAAAGGAGGTTTGAATGTGTAACCCTTATGCAAGTGGCATAGGGGTTTTTTGTTGCAGTGAAAGAGGGATAAACAAAAAAGGAGGATAACAATGTTCGCCAAGATAACAGAAGCGCAGATAAGCCGGGCGATTGTCGGTGA
>JAPLLQ010000045.1:0-2036 GCA_026387485.1 Candidatus Omnitrophota bacterium
TTTAAATCAGGAGATGTTATTTTTGTTGGGGATGTAAATGTTCACGAACTAGAAGATTTGTTTCTTAGCTCGATACTAGTTTCACCAATATTTATTGGCTCTGGCTTAAGAAGAAAGATACTTTTTGCAATGAGAAAAGGAACTCCAGTGGTTTCTACAACTTTAGGCGCCCGTGGGATTCCATATGTTCAGGATTCTCGCGATATCATTTTAGCAGATAATGCTAAAGCTTTTGAAAATGGCGTGCGTAATTTATTTCTAAATAAGGAACTAAGAAAGACGGTTTCTGAGAACAGTCGTAAGCTATTTGAAACAGAATTTAATTTCGAGAAGCTTTATAATATAAGGAGAAAGTTGTATGAATGATTTTCCTATTTATCAAATAAAGTTGTTGAAATTTATTTTCTAAAAATTATTCTAAAAAAAGGACTAATTAAAAGCTTGCATCTTTATAATATGTTTATTAAGCCTATTATCTGGCGATTGGGGAGAATAAGTGTTTGGCATAATTATGATGTTTCTGATCATGGAGTGTATTTTGTTTTAAGGAAGTTAATAAAACTCGATTTTCCGAAATATTTAGTTGACGTTGGAGCTGGTGATGGATTGCGTTCTTCAAACTCATTTAATTTTATTAAGAGTGGCGAGTGGAAAGCTATTTTGATTGAGCCTCTACCTGATTCTCATAATTTGCTTAATAAGAGGTATGCACGGAATAAGGGTGTGCGCTGTATTAATAAAGCTTGCGCAGAAAAAACTGGCTTATCAAAGCTCTATCGCGGCAAAGATGTGTATACTAGTACGTTATGCGAGGAAGATAATGAATGGTTTAGGGAGTGGCGTACTGTGGATTCAATTATAGTAAAAACCGACACTTTGACTAATATTTTGACAGAAAATCATTTTCCTAGCGATTTTTCGCTTTTGTTAATTGACGCTGAGGGGATGGATTATGAGGTTTTACTTGGTTTAGATTTTAATTTATTTCGACCAAGAATAATTGTAACAGAAGAATATTTATGGAATATGCAAAAGCACAATAGTAAATATCAATTTCTAAAGGATAAAGGCTATAAGATGAAAGAATTAGTGGGATGTAATGCAATTTGGGTCAAACAGTATGATGAATTAACCAAGTTGAAGATTTATAAAAATGAGGTTTAATTGCTTTTGCATAAGACCATAGCTATATCAATAATCATTCCTGTAAAAAATGGAGGCAAGACTTTGAAGTCTTGTTTGGATGGCATATATAGGCAAACTTTATTTAGTCAGTCTGAAATTATAATAATTGATTCTGGATCTATCGATAATACATTTGAAGTTTTGAAGCATTATCCAGAAGTAAAGGTTTATAGAATTCCCCCGGAACAGTTTAATCATGGAACCACTCGTAATTATGGAGTTAGTCTTGCGTACGGAGAGTATGTTGTTATGACGGTTCAAGATGCATCTGCCGTAGATGAATATTGGCTGGAAAGAATGTGCAAACATTTTAGCGATCTAGAAGTTGCTGCAGTTTGCGGATTGCCTATAGTGCTGCATGATAAGGATAAAGATCCGCATCAATGGTTTAGGCCGGTGAGTAAGCCTAGCATAAGAAAAATTCAATTTAAGAATAAACAAGATTTTCTAGATTTAACTCCAGCAAAACAAAGAGAGCTTTGTGCATTAGAGGACGTGACTGCTATGTATAGAAAGTCGGCCTTGGAAGAAATTCCTTTTCAAAAAACAGACTATGCGGAGGATGTGATTTGGGCAAGAGAAGCCCTTTTAGCGGGTAAGGCTATAGTTTTTGATAAGTTTGCCAAAGTATGCCACTATCATTTTTATGACAGGAATTCTTTTTATAAAAGGATAATGTCAGATTTATATTATGATTATTTAATTTTTGGCCTCAAGCGTAAATTTCCGTATAATTTTAATGATTATTTTTTGGTTATTTATAGAAACTTTAAGTATAAAACTCATCCTAAATGGATATTTTTCAATTTTTTTATGTTAAATGCTTCCAGAAGAGCTTTTAAGGATTTTTA
>JAPLLQ010000045.1:2053-8210 GCA_026387485.1 Candidatus Omnitrophota bacterium
GAGAGGAGGGCAGCGCTGTTTGAATTCTTTAAAAGAATTGGTTTATGTTATTGTAAGCTGGAGTTTTTCGATTAACGATTAGGTCGTTTATATGATTGGTACAGATAAAAAAATAATTCAAATTTTAAAAAAATATTATGGCGGCCAGTTTTTGGGGTTAGTTTCTAGATTAAGGACTTGGTATAGCAACAGGTTTGTCATTCCGTCCTATAGCGAGAAACGACAAATTATTCTTGATTACAAGAAAAGGTTTCGTTTAAACACATTTGTTGAAACGGGGACATTTATGGGAGACACAATCGATCGGATGAAAGACCATTTCGCAAGACTTTACTCCATTGAGCTCTCGACCGAATTGGCCGCAAAAGCAAAGGAGCGATTTTTTAAATCGCCTCACGTCACTATTTTACAAGGAGATAGCGGCAAATACCTCGCTGGAATTATAAAGAAGTTGAATTTGCCGGTATTGTACTGGCTTGATGGTCATTATTCGGGCGAATTTTTTGTAGGAGATCAGTATATTAAAACTGCAAAGGCGGAATATGACACACCCATCATGGAAGAACTGAAGGTAATTATGGGAGAGGGTTTAGGGGATAATGTTATTCTGATAGATGATGCAAGATGTTTTAACGGTACGCATGACTTCCCTACAATTAATGCGCTGAAGAAATTCGTTGGAGGCATTGATTCTAAAGCAAAAGTTGAAATAAGAAGAGATGTTATCCGAATAACGAGGAATATTAAGTGAATAAGCTAATAAAGATCGGCTTCTCAGATTTTTGGCCGGATTTTAACAAAGAAGATAATCTATTTAGTAATCTTTTGCGCCCATTTTTTGAACTAGAAATTTCTGAAGACCCCGATATTTTATTCTATTCATGCTACGGAACTATGTTTCTGAAGCATAAGTGCCACAGGATTTTCTTCACCGCTGAAAATGTAAGGCCTAACTTTAGGGAATGTGACTTCTCACTAAGTTTTGACTTGAGTGATTACCATGGCCATAACTTAAGATTACCGTTATATATCTTTACTTACCTTGAATACTTAAAGCATCCTAAGGATCCGGAGAAGATCCTATCTCAGAAAAAAAAGTTTTGTAATATGGTGGTAAGTAATCCTAATGTAACTGAACGTAATAGCTTTTTTCTTCTTCTTAATAATTTATTAAGAGTTGATTCTGGGGGGCGGCATTTTAATAACATTGGTTTCCGGGTTAAGGATAAACTTAGCTTTATGAAAGATTATAAATTTACTATTGCATTTGAGAATTCAAGCTATCCTGGCTATGTAACCGAGAAAATTATACAGCCTATGTTAGTAGACAGTATTCCTATTTATTGGGGTAATCCAATGATATATCAGGATTTTAATACAAAAAGTTTTATAAATGCAAACGAGTTTAATTCTTTAAAAGAGCTTGCAGAGTATGTTGTTGAAGTTGAAAATAATGATACTCTTTACAAGCGCATTCTTTCCGAGCCTTACCTATTGTCAGAGTCTCCCTTATGCCAAGATTATACTAAATTAAGCATTAGGCTCAAAGAAATTATTGAAGATATTTTACAAAAGCCACCTGTTGCTTTAAATATGTGGAAAAGAATACTTACGGAATTAGTTGTAATAAAAAAGAAAATTAATTCTAAACTTTTTCGAGTACCTTATCAGTATGCATAGTTTCTATCTAGGACAGGAGTTATAAATGGAGAAACCATTAGTTAGTGTTCTAATGACTGCTTATAATCGAGAGAAGTATATTGCAGAAGCTATAGAAAGCGTATTATTTCAGAATTATTCAAATTTTGAGCTGATTATTGTTGATGATTTTTCGAAAGATAATACTGTTAAAATTGCAAAAAAATATGAAGCTAAAGATCAAAGGATTAAAGTTTATGTAAATGAGCATAACTTGGGCCAATTTCCTAATCGGGATAAAGTTGCGAGTTATGCAAAAGGAAAATACCTTAAATATCTAGATTCGGATGACATTATGTATCCGCATTGCCTCGAGGTTATGGTAAGCGCTATGGAAAAATTTCCTCAGGCCGGAGTTGGTTTCGAAGATAGGTTTAATCAAGACGATAAAAGCCCATTCCCAATTTTAATTCGATCTCAGGAGGCTTATAAAATACATTTTCTAGAAGGAGGTTTGTTTTTTGTTGGTCCTTCAGCGCAGATTATTTTGAAAAAAGTTTTTGATGAAATTGACGGCTTTGGAAAAAATACCTATTTTAATAGTGATACAGAATTTCTTTTAAGGATAGCTTTAAAATATCCAGTTGTTAAATTTCAGCCTGCTCTGATTTGGTGGAGAAGACATGAAGGGCAGGAATATAATAAAGATAAACATGAGTATTGGGTAAGCCTGGAAAGGTATCACAATTTTATCATTTCTACATTAAATTCTAGCTCTTGTCTTTTAAACGAAAGTGAAAGATCGTTTGCAATCAGATCACGTAGAAAACTGCAAACAAGGCACTTGATAAAACTTGCTATCTTTAAGGGCAAGTTTGTTATGGCTTCTAAAATTTTTATTTCTTGCGGTCTGAATGTTTTAGATTTATTTCTTTGTTTAATTCCTGTTAGGCTATTCAGGTAACGTATTAGCAGTAGTTGTTAAAATATGAGAGAAAAAGAACCCTTAGTATCAATTTTAATACCTGCCTATGATGCTGAGAAATGGATAGCGGAATCTATTCAATCAGCTTTAATTCAAACTTGGCCGAATAAAGAAATTATTATAGTTGATGATGGATCAAGGGATCGAACTTTAGAAGTTGCAAAGAAATTTGAATCTAGTATTGTAAAGATAATTTCTCAAGAGAATCGAATCGAGGCCAGTCTGCGGCCGAAAACAGGGCTTTAAAAGAGGCGCAAGGCGAGTTTATTCAATATCTTGATGCCGATGATATTTTGGGCCTAAATAAGATTGAAATTCAAATTGCTCGCTTGAAAGAAGCACCTGATTGTATTTCTTCTTGTGAGTGGGCAAGATTTTACAAGTCTATTAAAGATGCCATATTTATTCCTGAAGTAGTATGGAAGGATATGGCTCCAGTAGATTGGATTGTTGAGTCATTAGAAAATATTCCTATGATGGGGGGAGCAATTTGGCTTATTCCAAGGGAAATTTCTAACAGAGCAGGTCAGTGGGATGAACGATTGAACTTGATTAATGATTTTGACTATTTTATTAGGGTTATATTAGCTAGCAGCGGCATAAAATTTTGCAAAAATGCTGAGCTTTTCTATAGATCTGGAGGTAAAAGTAGGTTAAGTGCTTCGAAATCAAGAAAAGCTTTAGAGTCTGGTTATCTTTCGTTAGAGTTAGGTATAAATAATGTGTTGGTAAAAGAGAATAGCGTTCGAGTGCGTCACGCTGGCGCAGCAATGTTCCAGCGTTTTATTTATGGTACTTATCCATTAACTCCTGATTTGCTAAAACGCGCAGAAGTAAAGGTTTTGAGTCTTGGTGGATGCAATATTAAGCCTAGCGGAGGGCCAGTATTTAATTTTATTTGTCTATTATTTGGTTGGAGAATCGCTAGTTTAATTAGAAGTTTTTTTTATGTTTTTGGATACGAGCAGATTGCGATAGGCTTTAGAATACAGAGAGTATTACGAAGACTGAAATATAGACGTAAAATAGGATAGTAATGAAAATCTTATTGATTATGGATCCTGATATACCTGTTCCACCTGTTCTTTACGGAGGACATGAGCGCTTAGTTTATTTTTTTGCTAAACAGTATTCTGAATTAGGCCACGACGTTACAGTTTTAGCTGGTCCTGGATCAAAGACCGCTGGAAATACAGTTATTTATGGTAAGAACGAAAACAATAGAACAAAGAGTATATTTACTCGGTTTGGCGAAATATTTTTTGTATGGTCTTATTTATTAAAAAATAGCTGTCATTTTGATCTTATCCATAACTTTGGCAGATTAGCTTATTTTTTGTCTGTGCTTAATAAGCCCGTTAATAAGATAATGACTTATGGAAGGCATATTCATGCTGCAAATATTAAGAAAGTTTGCTCTTTAGCATCTAAGAATATTGTTTTTACTGGGTGTAGTAATAGCCTTATTTCTCAGGTTAAGGATATTGGAGACTGGCACTGTGTTTACAATGCAATTGATTTTAGTCAATACGAATTGAAGAAGAAAGTTGCAGATGATGCGCCTTTGATTTTTCTGGGAAGAGTTGAGAAGATTAAGGGCGTGCACACTGCAATTAAAGTTGCCCTTGCAACAGGCAATAAGTTAGTTATTGCTGGAAATAAAGCAGCGTTACCGCATGATGAGGTTTATTTTAAAGAACAAATTGAGCCATATATCGATCAAAAACAGATAATTTATGTTGGTTCTGTTGATGATATCAAAAAAAATCATTATCTGGGCCAAGCAAAAGCTCTACTTTTTCCTATAGAAATTGAAGAACCATTTGGTATTGTTATGATTGAAGCTATGGCATGCGGTACTCCGGTTATTGGTTTTAATCGAGGTTCTATACCGGAAGTAATTGATGATGGCGTAACAGGTTTTGTTGTTAGGGACTTAGATGAGATGGTCGATAAGATACGACGGATTAATCAAATAGATAGAAATCGTTGCAGGTTGACTGCCGAGAGAAGATTTGATGTTAGTGTGGTGGCCGAGCAGTATTTACGTTTATTTAATTGACACATATTAAGTTCCTAGCCAAATATGAATAGTTTAACCGAACATGATAATAAGATATATCCATTATTTGGATTAACTATCTTAAGAAGGGTAAAACAGCGTCTCGGTCAAATAATAATCCCACTACTTCCTATATCGCGCCATCTTTTCGATCATTTTCGTTGTGAAACTAATGCAATATGGGTTAGGATAAATAATAAAATAAATCCTTTTTACATTGTTCGACGGGAAAAATATGTCGGAGGAGACGATCTTTTGATATTGGGTAAATCTTGATTTGATGAATTTAAGAAATATAAGTTTTAGATGGGATTGCCGAAAAGGAATTCCGTTAAGGCAAGGCTCTGTTAAATGCATCAGATGCGAGCATTTCCTTGAGCATCTTGATTTTTATAATGAGGCACCATTATTTCTGAAAAGCTGTTTACGGTGTTTGAAAAAAAACAGGGGTATTGAGAATAGTTGTGCCAGATGCAGGTCGTTATTTATTGGCATATCAATCCGGAAGAAAGGATGATTGGTTAGCTTTGGGTTGCGATTTGACAAAGCTACCAAAAGATCTCACTCAGATGGAAATAATTAATTTTATTTTTAGGCAAAAAAGTGAACACTTGTATGCTTACGATTTCGAAATATTATCGAATATGTTAAAAAATGTAGGATTTAGTAAGATTATTCGCTATGATTTTGGGGTTTCTTCTGTTTCGGAACTTTGTAATGATTTGCCTAATCACAAGTCAAATTCATTATATGTCGAAGCCTTAAAATGAATCAGCATTGGTTTCGGAATGATCATAAAAACTAAAAATTTGTAATATAAGTTCAGGTTAACAGATTACCAATATTTGAATTAAGATATTTTGTTGTATGGAGTTAGAAAATGCTATTAGAGAAATTCTACTACATGCTTAAATTTTCTCCTTTTTTACAGAATCTTGCAAAAAGAGCCTTGTTTAAACTTCCTCATCGTGAAATTATTGTTTGTCATTATGGACAGAAGCTTAAAGTTGATTTATCAGAGCTAAGTGGATTTTATCTATATTTTGAAAAAGAATACGATGATTATATTTTTGATTTTTTAAATAAAAGAATATCTAAATATGAGAGAGTAATAGATGTTGGAGCAAATATTGGGATTTATTCAATTTATTTTGGAGCGAGAGCAAAGCGGGTTGATTCTTTTGAGCCTGTCCCTGAGATTGCAAATAAACTCGTATACAATATTAATTTAAATGAGTTAAAAAACGTTATTGTGCATAAAGCTTGTGTTGGAGAAAAAAGTGGCAAAGTTAGCTTCATCTTGCCTTCCAAGGCAAACCAGGGGATAGGCAGAATTAGTTTTGAAGATGGGGATATTATTGAGTTACCTTGTATTAGTTTGGATGATTTCTTAGGGGGGGTATTAGATGAGCCTACTTTAATTAAGATTGATATAGAAGGAGCTGAATTATTAGCTTTGACTGGGGCAAAAA
>JAPLLQ010000027.1 GCA_026387485.1 Candidatus Omnitrophota bacterium
AAATCACGCTTGCCTGCGCTATCCCTAAAAAAGCAAAGTTTGACGATATTGTGGATAAGCTGACTCAACTAGGATCGGCTAGAATTATTCCTCTAAAAACTGAACGGGTTATTGTTAAACTGGATAATCATAAAGAGGCCTTAAGGCTTACACGCTGGCGTAAGATTGCCCAAGCTGCTAGTCAACAAAGTAAAAGATCTGATATCCCCGTTATTGAACCGCCAAAGGACCTGGAGGATCTTTTAACCCAAAGCCAGGATTTTGACTTAAAATTAATTCCTACTTTAGAGGGCAGGCGCAAAACCTTAAAAGAAATTTTTTCTAAAATTCAACCCCGCAATATCCTGATTCTAATCGGCCCGGAGGGAGATTTTTCGGCAAAAGAAATTGCTATGGCATTAAAATCGGGTTTTATTCCGGTAACATTAGGCGACTTAGTTTTACGGATTAATCTTTATGTGCACGATTAATCCTTCGGCTTCGCTCAGGATTAATGGTGAGCGTCCTTCGACTACGCTCAGGACAGCCCTGAGCGAACGAAGTGAGTCGAATGGGCGGAGGCGAACCATTAAATTCCATACCTTAGGCTGTAAAGTCAACCAATACGATACCCAGAGCATCAGAGAAAGGTTTTTAGCTTCTGGTTTCCGGGAGATAGCCGGTAGCCAAAAAGCTGACTTCTATCTTATTAATACCTGTACCGTAACTTCTTCGGCTGACCAGAAATCCCGGATGATTATCCGCCGTTGTATCAAAGAAAATCCCAAGGCCAAGGTTATTGTTACCGGCTGCCTGATTAAAAAAGACCAGGCTAGCTTAACCAAAATAAAAGGCATAGAATTTTTAGTTAGTAAAAACTTTTTTCCCGACGGAATAACCGATTTTTCCGGGCATACCCGGGCATTCCTGAAGGTTCAGGATGGCTGTAATAATTTCTGCTCCTATTGTAAGGTGCCTTTGGTTAGGGGCAGCTCAAGGAGCAAGTTACCGGAAGAAATTTTAAGAGAAACAAAGAGTTTGGTTAATAAGGGTTTTAAGGAGATAGTGTTAACCGGAATATGCTTAGGTGCTTATGGAAAAGATTTAAAACTTAAAGTTGATCTTACGGGTATAATCAGCAGGTTAGAGAAAATCGAGGGTTTGTTACGGATTAGGTTAAGTTCTATTGAAGCCAGCGATGTAAGTACAAAACTGATTAACAAAATGCGGGTTTCGCAAAAATTATGCCGGCACTTACATATTCCTATCCAAAGCGGGGATGACTATATCCTTAAAAAAATGAACCGTAGCTATACTAGGAAACAATACCTTAATTTAATTAAAAAGATAAAAGCCAAAGTTCCTAAAGTCGCCATTACCACGGATGTTTTAGTGGGTTTCCCGGGGGAAAGCGAGGATAATTTTAAGAATACGGTTAGTTTAGTCAAAGGGATTGTGCCTTTAAAAGTGCATATTTTTCCTTATTCTAAGCGGGAGGGAACCTTGGCAGCTAACTTTAAGCCAATAATAGAGCCAGAAATAATTACCGAGAGAGTCAGGCAGTTCCGTAATATAGAAAAGGAGTGTTCTTTAAAATATAGAAGACAATTTCTAAATCAAAATTTAAGTCTTCTCGTAGAAAGCCGTTGTAAAAGTAATCCTGCTTATTGGGAAGGTTATTCTGATAACTACATAAAAGTCTTAGTTAAGTCTAAATGTAACCTTAAAAATAAACTTATTTTTTCTAAAGTGGTGAATGTGGGTAAAAATGAAACTATAGTAAATTTTGCTGGTAATTATGTATTATAGTATTATAATACTATAATATAAAAATAAAGATTTTATAGAAGAAAGCTGATCAAAGATAAAACTGGTTCCAGATAAAAGGAGGCAGGAAATGATTAAAAGAGCACTTTTAGTTTTGGTTTTATCGCTATTGGTAATGACAATAGCCAGCTATGCCGAGGAAAAACTTACCATTACTACCTATTATCCTGCGCCCCAAGGCCCTTGTAATGAATTAAGGTGTAACAAGGCGGCTCTGGGCGATAATTTCAAGAATGCTACCAATCGTTGGGGTTCTGAAATTAGTACTAATGCTGATTTGGTGGTAGAAGAAAATGTCGGCATCGGGACGCTGAAGCCAAACGACCAGCTGGAAGTCTACAGCGCCGGTGCTTCCGCGCGACTGCGGATCTCCAATAACAATGCCTCGGGGCAGGAAGTTCTCTCGATGAAGCAGGGAACTATCAACAAGGCGGACATCTACTACGACAACGCCTCGAACACCCTGAATTTCTATACGTACCCGAGTTCATCCAAATACCTCTTCCGAACGACGGACAGCTCGGGCCTGAACCATTCGGTGGACATCGACCCGAACGGCAATGTCGGCATCGGGACGTCTCCTGGGGAAAAATTGGATGTTAATGGAGATATCCGGGGAAGAAGCGTTATATATGCAGGCGCTAATGAACCAGCTGCAAACCGATGGGTGGGGATAGGTGCAATTAATTTGGGAGGTACAATTTGCCAGTTTCTTGCAGGGAATTATGATGCGCCTCTTCATTTTGGTTTTGCGAATAACAAGGATTTAACAGGAGGCGTTGCGTATCTGACATTGTATCCCAATTATCGGGTCGGAATCGGCACAGCCAATGCGAGTGTCGACCCTCAATCTCCACTCCATATTTATGCCGTGGAGAATAATAACTATGTTGTCAAGATAACACAGGCTGCTGGTAGTGGACATGGTTTATTGATTGATTCATCACTAGCAGGTTCTGCCTTGAAACCATTAGCTGTGCGTAGGTATGATGGAACTAATTTATTTTATGTGACTGGTAATGGTGACTATTACTTATTGGGAAATTCTCTTTCAAAAAGGGAAGACAAAAGAGATATAAAGCCATTTACTGAAAGTGGCATCAATCTGCTAAAAAATATCAAATTAGTAAGATTTAATTACAAGAAAGATGAGCCTAGTAGAATTGAGCGCATAGGTTTTATTGCTAATGACAAAGATAATGTTATTGATGATAGGTTGACTAATAACAAAACCAGTTTTGGTACAGATACAATTGTAACGGTTTTAATAAAGGCTGTTCAGGAGCAGCAGAAAGAAATCGAATCTTTAAGGAAAGATATAGAACAACTTAAATCAAAAAGTAAATAGAATGCAGTAGGGGACGGTTCTATTTTTTGTTTACTAATCAGGATATTTAAATGTTAGATTTCCCTTTCTTTTACGTCTATTAATAGTAGAAGGAGGGATTTTCTATGCCTAGAGTAAATTCCGGAGGTAATGCTGGGCGTTTGGGTACTAGGAGTGGCAATGTTTTTTGGACTGATTGGTCTGGAAATCCCCTGAAGTTGAGTTTTTATATTGATCAAATGTTTATTAAAAACTTTATTATTTCACATCCCTTAGCAACAAATAAATACCTTATCCATATTACCCTTGAAGGCCCGGAGAATGCGGTTTTTTACAGAGGAACAGCAAAGCTGACTAATGGTTTTGTTGAAGTCAGCTTGCCGGATTATTTTGAGGCGTTTACCCGGGAAAAAGGAAGGTCGGTATTGATAACGCCGAAATTTAATTCTCTGGACGAGCCGGTTTCTCTGTGCGCGGCATCTTCCGTAAAAAACCGGAAATTCATAATCAGAGGAATTGACAAAAATAATCCAAGTCAGGAATTTTACTGGGAAGTAAAAGCGGTTAGGAAAGATGTTTCGCCTTTGCTGGTTGAGCCAGATAAGGAGAGCATTGAAGTTCATGGTGAAGGTCCTTACAAATATTTTTCAATCAAGAATTAAAAAGGAAGATGCCATCTGATTATTAAAATAAGGTTTTCTCCAAAGAGTATCGCTTATTTTGTGCTTGACAAAGTAGGGGTGAGATGGTATAAAATACTTTAATAAGGTGACATGCGCAGGAAGCTAAATTGACCTCTTTTGTATGATTTGGAAGTTATAATTTATAAAATTAACCAAGAGAAGGGGTTAACCAAGCAGGGGGCGCAAAAAGTCAATTTAACCTTGGGAAGGAGGACTTTAAAGATATGAAAAAAAGAGGTTTTACGCTCGTATAAATCATGATCGTAGTGGCAATTATCATTATCGCTTTATTAGCGGCAATCGCCATACCTAATTTACTTACTGCCAGAAGGACAGCCAATGAGGCAGCTTCTAAAGCAACAGTACGCAGTTTCTCAACCGCAGCCGAAACATTCTCAACCACACATAGCGGCGCGTATCCTACGAAAGTAGGTTCTTCAACTGATGCCGGCGGTTTGTATGATTTTATCAATTCCGCTCCTAGTTACTGTGCTAACGCGACAGGTACAGTTACCGCGGTTCAGGGGTATAATTATGCTTGTACTCTGACTACCGGAGGTTATACTTTTGTAGCCACACCTGTTACTGTGGGCACCACCGGAAGCGTTACTTACACCGCTTCTACAGGAGGAGTGCTTACACCATTATAAAATATACTTCTATGTGATAGATGTAAAAAAGGGGAAAGATTTTCTTTCCCCTTTTTCTTTTACGGGTCCTGCCGCAAGGATTGCTCCTCACCCCGCATATTGTGGGTCTCGGAGTCAATCCTCGCGTCACCCGTAAAATACTAAGAGAACGCCTTTACCCTTCTTATTTTAGCCATGATTGGGAAAAAGAAAATTTTATTTTTAATTGTATTTATTCTTTTAGGCTGTTTTTGCCTGCTCGCCTATTGGAATTCCCTGAATAATCCCTTTATCTGGGATGACCAAGCCTTAGTAGTTAAAAACCCTTTAATCAAGAGTTGGAATTTTTGGCCGAAGGTTTTGACCAACGACCTCTTTTTTGGCGTAGCTTCAGGGTCAAATTTCTACCGCCCGATGCAGACATTTTCCTTTATGTGGGATTATACTTTTTGGCAGCTTGATCCCTATGGCTACCATATCACTAACATTATACTTCAGGCATTAATTTCTTTCCTGGTTTTCTTTTTATTCTATCTTTTATCCGGTAATTTTGGATTATCTTTTTCCAGCGCTGCGCTTTTTAGCGTAAGCGCTATTCATACCGAGTCAGTTACTTATATTTCCGGTAGGGCAGAGCTGTTAATGGGGTTATTTTTAATCTCATCGCTGATTCTATTCATAAAAAGCCGGAATATAATCCAGCCGGCTAGAATAGTTTATTTTTCTCTCTCCTTAATTTTATTCGCCTTAGGCTTATTATCTAAAGAACTGTCAGTAGCTTTTCCTTTGGTGTTATTGGCCTACCTATTTTATTATTTTAGGGATAAATTCAGCAAGCCTGTTTATCTGGCTAAGGTGCTTCTGCCCTTTATTTTGCTCGATGTCTTATATCTAATTTTAAGGTTTACTTTATTTAACTTTTTCACCCTTAGGCCTGCGCCATTAACTAAATATCCTTTTTTAATCAGGCTGACAGTACTGCCGGAAGTAATCCTGACTTACTTTAAGCTTTTAATATTACCGGTTAATTTACATTTATCTTGGGAAATCAAAAGGCCGGTGAGTTTTTTAGGATTTTTTAGCAACTGGTTTTTATTGGGGGTGATGGTTGTTTTTGCTTTACACTTCCTGAAATATAACCAGAAGAGAAAGCTGTTTTCTTTTTTTCTGGCCTGGTTTTTAATTTTTCTTCTCCCCCAGTCAGGCATATTCCCCATCAACGCATTCGTCGCCGAGCATTTTATCTATCTTTCTTCGATAAGCTTCTTTTTGCTCTGCGCTTATTTCCTGCGTAAATTCTTGAGGAAATGGTTATTTATCCTGGCAATTACTATCCTAATTATTTTTAATATTTCACTTACCGCGGCCCGTAATTTTGAATGGCAGGACCCTTTTATTTTCTATCAGAAAATCATTCAACTTTCTCCTAACAGTATCCAAGCCCTCAATAACTTGGGTTTAGAATATGAGTATAAGCATAAATATAATGAAGCGATAAATGAATACCGCAAGGCTTTAGAGGTCCAGCCGGACCTGCTTGAGGCCCATTCTAATCTGGCTAATCTTTATTTTAAATTAGGTAAACTTAAGGAATCAAAAAAGGAATACGCTATAGTTGAGAAGTTAGCACCGGCAGCTAAGGCAGGAGAGATACAGAATAATATTGGTTGTGTCTATGAGGTCGAGGGGTTGTTAGATCAGGCAGTGGAGAAATACAGGCTGGCTTTAAAATTAGACCCTACACTTAAGTTCAGCCACTTTAATATCGGCAGAGTATATTTAACTAAAGGTAATTTTGAGTTAGCTTCGCGGGAAATCTTAGAGTCGCTTCCCGAGATAAAACCGGATAAACGGCCGTTGGCATTAAAAGTTATTAGCGGATATGTAAAGTCTATTAAGAGCGTTAAATGCACAGCCACTTTTTATAATGAGTTAGGTATAAGATTCGCTAAAGAGGGGTTTTTTGACGCGGCTATTGCCGCGTTTAACCGGATTATCGAGATTGAGCCTAAAAATACCGATGCCCATTTTAACCTCGGGCTTATTTATTGGAAATTGGGCCTAAGAAGAGAGGCGGTATTTGAATTAAAAACAGTATTGAAAATAAACCCTAACCATTTTCAAGCCAAGAATTTACTTAAAGAAATTATTTTAAAAAAATAGTTAACAAAATACAAAAAATCTGGTAGAATTATAAGTTATGAAAGGTAAGAGAAGGGGATTTACATTAGTTGAGATTATGTTGGTGATAGCTATTGTTGGGCTATTGGTTTCGATAGCCTTAGTAGAGGGAGCGCAGTTAAAGAAGCGGGCCTATGAATCTAACTGCCAGGCAAACCTTAAGGGCATTGCTTCCGGTTTTGAGATCTATTCTGTGCGTAGTGGTGGCCTATATGCCCCGGGAGTAGAATCAGGTTGCTTTAGCAGAACCCGCAGGCTATGATATCCGGGGCTTGGCGGTAAATCCGGCGTTAGCCGATCACAATTACCAGATTACTAACGGCGGAGTATTAAAACGTAGCGATAGTTCTTCCGCTGGAGATACGGATTTTAAAAGTTTTTAAAAGATGAAAAATTCGCATAAAAAAGCCAAGAGTTTTGTAGTAATAATGGTTGTTATCTCTATCCTGGCGGTGCTATTAAGGATTGCCGCTGAAAAAATCATAGAAACCACTTGTGTCCAAAATGAATCAGTAGCTCAAGCCAACCTAAAACTTATCTCTATAGCCCTGGAGAATTACGCTAAGAATAACCGCGGTATCTATCCGGATAATATCTCTGTCCTTACTAAAACTCAGCCTCAATACCTGGATAAAGATTACGTTAAACGGTCGCCTTTAAAAGGGTATATTTATAATTGTAGCCGGCTCGATGCCAATGGTTACAATTGTTATGCCTTTCCAACTAAATGCAGGTTAAACGGCAAAACTACCTTTACCGTCACAACCGGTAAATTATTAGTATCCGAAGAATGCGACAGGAAGGAATAATATTTTTTTAGATGATTAATTCTCTGCTTAAGTTTAAAAATAATTTTTCTAAAGAAAAATTGAGCTTGGGGCTAGATATCGGCACTTCAGACCTAAAAATAGTAAAATTAAAATTAACCAAAGATATAGTAGAATTATCTAGCTTTGGCCTGGAATCTGGTAAGTTTGATCTGGCTGAGGCGCTCAAAAAGATTAAGCAGCAGCATATTGCCGATAGCGTAAATATATCTGTTTCAGGGCCGCAGACCGTGATCCGTTATGTAAATTTCCCCCGGATGAATAACACAGAGTTAAAACAGGCGCTTAAGTTTGAGGCTCAGAAACATATACCTTTTGCAGTTAACGAAGTAAACCTGGATGGTTACATCTTAAAAGATAACCTCGCGGATAATAAGATGTTAGTTTTAATTGCCGCCGTAAAAAAAGAGCTGGTTAATCAGAGGCTAAAAATGATTGGTGATGCCGGTTTCCGGGTTAATACCGTAGGTATTGATTCAATTGCTTTAGCCAATGCTTTTAATTTCAACTATCCTTCCCTGGGGATTGAAGAGCATAAGGCAGTAGCGTTATTAAATATCGGTGCTTCAGTAACCAACCTTGATATATTAGAAGAAGGCTTGCCGCGTTTAAGCCGGGATTTACATATTGCCGGTAATAGCTTTACCCAGAAAATTATGGATATCTTTAATCTTGATTTTAATAATGCCGAGAAGTTAAAACTTAACCCGGATGAAGAGCGGGCGAATAAGGTTAAGGCAGCTGTTGAATCGGTATTAGCGAACTTAGCCTCAGAGATAAGGACTTCTTTTGATTACTATGAAAGCCAGAGCACTTCTTCGGTAGTTAAAATTTTCTTAAGCGGCGGCGGAGCCCTGTTTAACGGACTAAAAGAAACCTTAGCCCACTTCGTAGGCATAGAAGTGGAGTATTGGGATCCTTTAAAACAGATTGGCATTACTGAGCTCATTGATCGGGATAAACTTAAAGTCGCTTCAGCTCAATTAACAATTGCTATAGGTTTGGCATTACGCTCATAAATATGATAGAGATAAATTTATTACCCGAGGAATTAAGAGGTAGGCAGAGGCCGGATAAGCCGAAACTTGACAAAACTCAAGGTATTTCACCTAACTATTTTATTCTACTGGTACCATCGGTAATCGTTTTGATAGTTATCAGCCATCTATTTCTAGGTATTTTAGGGTTGGCTAAAAACGCTCAGTTGAATATATTAAGCAGTAAATGGGAGAAATTACTGACGCAAAGAAAAATGCTGGATGATTTTAGGACCGAACACGCAGTCACTTCGCAAGATAGCCAGTCTATGCAGCAAGAAATCCGGGGAAGAATAACTTGGGCGGAGAAATTAAATAAGCTAAGCCTTTATCTGCCTAACGGAGTCTGGTTTAATGAACTTTCAATTACCCCGAAAGAATTTGTCTTATATGGCGCGGTGGTCTCTTTAGAGAAAGAAGAGATGAGCCTTATCCGTAAGCTTATTGATGGTTTAAAGAATGATCCGGGTTTCTTTAAGAATTTTAATACCCTGGAATTAAGCTCAGCTCAGAAGAGGACAATAGGCAGTTACGATATTACCGATTTCACCTTAACCGGAAGTTTTAAAAAATAACCGATGATTGATTTAAGGAATATCAGGGGATTAGAAAACTTACAGCTAGACAATAAGAAGATAATTCTTATTGTGTTGATTAGCGCAGTCCTGCTTTACGTCGATTTTTCTTATCTGCTTAAATCTCAACTAGCAGGATTAAAAGGAAAAGATAGCCAAGTAATAAATCTTAAGAAGGAATTGAATAATTTCCAAAAAGATCTAAAAAACATGCAGGATTTAAAAGCTAAACAGGCTTTGCCATCTTCTAAGCAGCTTAAAGCCAAGAAAATTATTTCCGAAAGTCAAGTGGCGTCTTTACTGCAGGATATTTCTAAATTAGCCAATAGTAATGATATCAGGATTCAGCAGCTTAGGCCCTCAAGGGAAGCCGAGGGTAAAGCAGGAAAGTCAACGGTGTTATTTATAGCCATGGAGTTACTCGGTGATTATCATCACCTTGGCAAATTTGTAAATGAGCTGGAAAACGCCGAGGTTTTTATGAGCGTACAGGAGATCAAGATAAGGGCGCAGGATAGTGATCCTTTAAAACAGAGGGCGAGCCTTTTACTTAAGACTTATGTTAATAAATAAGGCTAAATATATATTTTTATTATTTCTGCCGGCAATTTTATGTGCTTCGGTTACCTTGGCTGAAAGTGATTTTGTTTATAACTCTAAAGCTAAACGTAACCCCTTTATTCCACTGGTTGGTTCCGACGGAAGGCTGATAAAACTTGATAAAGGGGAATCAAACCGTACTTCGGATTTATGGATTGACGGAATTATTTATGATAAACATGGCGTATCTTATGCTATAGTTAATAGCAAGGTAGTAGGAGTAGGAGATTATTCCGTAGCGTATCAGGTATTAAAAGTAGAGGATAATAAGGTAATTTTTATTAAAGACGGCAAAACAAGGGAAGAAAAGATAAATCAGGAGGGGGATAAGTGAAAAATTATAAAGTTTTAAATTTCTGCTTTTTAATATTCTTGGTTTCTTCCTTTATTTTTTACGCCTCTTCGTTGGCCCAGGATGCCCAAGTTTCGGTCTCTGCCGTAGTAGGCGAGGCCAAAAAAGAGGAACCGGCAACTGAGCCGCTTCCGGAGGTTACCCTGCAAGTGAAAGTTCCCGCTGAGCAGATATTGAGTTCTTCAGAAAATGTAACTTTGGATTTTAAGGAAGCTGATATCCAAAATGTGCTCAAGATTGTCTCCTATAAATCCGGAGTTAACATTGTCACTACCCCTGATGTTATGGGAAATATAACCGTCAGGTTAGTGGATGTTCCTTGGGAGACAGCCCTGGATGTAATTTTAAAGACCTATGGTTACAGCTACCAGAAACAGGGGAATATTATTTTAGTTACCAAGATGGAGAACATCGCTAAAATACAGTCTGAAGAGCCCTTGCAAACCGAGGTTTTTACCCTGAAATTTTTGGATGCTCAGGATGCCCAGAAAATACTCATACCTTTACTTTCTCCTCGTGGTAGGATCTCGGTATTATATTCCCGGGGCCAGAAGGGATGGAAATTTGGGACCTTTAAGATCGGCAAAGAATCCGCAACTAGTTCTGCTTTAGCTAAAGAACAAGCCGATCAGATGAAAAGTGAAACTATTTCAGTTGAGAATACTCCTTCCGGAGAACTGCGTTCCCGTAAGGCTGAATTTGAACCGTCAATTAAATCTAAGATAGTCCTGATAACTGATACTGCTTCATCGTTGGATCGGATTCGTAATGTTATCTTACCCTTGATTGATAAAAAACCCAGACAGGTATTAATTGAGACTAAGATTTTACAGGTAAAGAAAGATAAGCTAAGGGATTTAGGCGTGGATTGGGGAACAGGTTCGGATGGCGCAACCGCGACTAATCCCGTTGATCTTAAAACCGGCCACCACTCTAGTGTTGCCGGACGCAGTATTGGCGGCGGAAAAACTTTTACACCTAATGCTTTTTCACCATTAGAAGGGACTACTGTCTTCCCCGGTACAGAACCATATAAAGCCGGAGCAGAGCTTATCTTTAAAAAATTAGGCGGTACATCATTTGAAGTCATACTCCATGCCTTAGAAGAAGATGCCGGAACCAATACCTTATCTGCTCCCCGGATTTTAACGCTTGATAATCAGGAGGCATCTATATTAGTAGGTTACCATACTCCTATTTTAACCTCTACTGTAACTGCGGGTGATACTAATAGCGGCCCGACTCAAACCCAAACTTTAGATTATTATCAGGAGATCGGCATCCGGCTTAATGTCGTGCCTCAAATTAGCGATGAGGGTTATATTAATATGATCATCCACCCCAGCGTTACTTCTTCAACCTCAAGTGTCACCGCTAAAAATATTGCCGGAACAGGTGCTAACGCCGTTACTACTGAAACTAGCTACCCGATTATTGATGTACGCGAGGCCCAGACTCAGGTGCTTATTAAAAATAAAGAGACTATTGTTATAGGCGGATTACTCAAGGATGTAAAGACCAAAGAAACAATAGGCATACCTTTTATAATGAATCTTCCCTGGATTGGGAAGTTTTTTAGCCGGGAGACCGAAGATACGCAAAAGGTGGACCTGCTTATTTTTATCA
>JAPLLQ010000056.1 GCA_026387485.1 Candidatus Omnitrophota bacterium
AACGGGTCATAACCAAAACCCCGCTCGCCTTTTAATGCAAAACCTATTAGGCCATGACATCTCCCTTCAACTACACCTATAAAGCCGTCTTTATCAGCTAAAGCCACAGCACAAACATAATAGGCTTTTCTTTTGGCGCAAGAAATATCTTTTAAAAGTTCTAGAAGCTTAAGATTATTCTGTAAATCGCTTTTGTTTTTACCTGAGAAACGTGAAGAATAAATTCCCGGAGCGCCGCCCAAGGCATCAACGCAAAGCCCAGAATCCTCTCCCAACGTAAACTGCTTGGTGAAACGGGCGATTTTAACTGCTTTTTTTATGGCATTCGCTTTAAAGGTTTTACCGTTTTCGAATATCCGCGGAATCCGGCAAAAATCCCCTAAAGAAATTATTTCTAAATTAAGATCCTTTAAAATATCTTTTATCTCTTCTAACTTTTTACGATTCTTGGTTGCCACAACTAGGCGCATTATAATAAAATATCTCCTACCAGTTTTCTCTGCGCGCTGAATAATTCTTCGACCCCTGATTTCGCTAAACTCAACATCTTATCCATCTGATCCTTGGAGAAAGGCTGACGCTCAGCTGTCCCCTGTATTTCAATGAATTCACCGCTTCCGGTCATAATAATATTCATATCCACTTCGGCTTTGGAATCCTCCTCATAACATAAATCAAGGATTAAATTCCCATTGAGGATACCCACGCTGGTGGCTGCAACATAATCAGAGATCGGAACTTTGCTAATCAGATTATTTTTCTTAAGTTTCTGTAAAGCATCGACCAAAGCAATGAAACTACCGGTAACCGAAGCAGTGCGCGTGCCGCCGTCACCCTGGATTACATCGCAGTCAAGCCAAATTGTGCGCTCACCGAGTAATTTCATATCCGTCACTGTCCTTAGCGATCTACCCACTAACCTTTGTATTTCATAAGTCCGGCCGGAATTCTTTCCCCGCGGGATGCGCTGGTTACAGGAACGAGGAAGCATACCATATTCGGCAGTAACCCAACCTGTGCCTGAACCTTTTAAAAACGGCGGGACAGTCTCTTCAATTGATGCCGTGCAAATCACTTTTGTGTTGCCTAACTCAAGTAAGCAAGAACCCTCTGGAAATTTTAAATAATTCCTGGTAATAGTCAATTTTCTTAATTTATCTGCTGCCCGGCCATCCTGCCTAACCATAAATATCCCTCCCTTTTGTATCAATCCCTACTATTAAAGGAAAATCTTTGACTTCTAATTTATAAATTGCCTCCGGCCCTAAATCTTTATAAGCAACCTGCTTGGCTTTTTTAACATATCTGGTAATCAGCGCTCCGCAACCGGCATAAACCAAGAAATACACTGCCTTATATTTTTTGATTGCCGCGATTACCTCTTTTGAGCGAGCGCCTTTGCCGATCATCCCCTTTAAACCCCGGCTTAAAATTAAAGGCGTAAATTCATCCATCCGCGAACTGGTGGTCGGCCCGCAGGAGCCAATTACTTTTCCATTAGGGGTTTTAGTCGGCCCGCAATAATAAATAATTGCGCCCTTTAAATCTATAGGTGTTCTCTTCTTCCTTATTGCCTCAACTAATCTTTTATGGGCTTGATCCCGGGCGGTATAAATTGTGCCACTGAGTAAAACTTCCTCGCCTGCTTTTAATTTTAATACTTCTCCTTGCTTTAAGGGAATATTGATTTTCTTCATAGGATAGCGCTAGCGCTTCTTAAGGCATGGCAGCTGATATTCACTGCTACCGGAAGCCCGGCGATATGAGTCGGATAATTTTCTAAATTTACCGCCAAACAAGTACACTTACCGCCTAAGCCCATTGGCCCAATCTTTAATTTATTAATCTCTCTTAATAATTCTTTTTCCAATTTTAATTTCTCTCTACCAATATTCTTTAACAACCGCATCAATAATAAATTTCTTAATCTCGCTAACCCTCACTGTAGGCTTAAACATCTTAAGCTGTGATTTATTTTCGCAGCCAAACCCTTTAGGTAAAACTGTTATCTTGATTTTATTGCCCCTGATGATATCTGTGTAAATTAAAGCCGGGGTATATCCAGAATTTCCCCTAGCCAGAGGATCTTTAATAATAGATTCCCTTAAAGAGCCTTTTTTATAGCCTAATTCTACGCCATTATTCACCGCGGACTTTAAGTCACCAATAACCCTCACCTCTTGGCCAATCTCTAAAATCACCATCGGCATTCCGGTATCCTGACA
>JAPLLQ010000113.1:0-3391 GCA_026387485.1 Candidatus Omnitrophota bacterium
GATTGTTTTGAAATAGATTTCAGTAAAAAGACCTTAAAGGGAAACGCGGCTTTTGTCGGGATTGGCAATACCCGTAGGGTAATCTTAGCTGATACCTTAAAAGATAAATATAATGCCGATGAGATAGAGGTGATTCTGGCCCATGAGTTTGCTCATTACCGTTTAAGGCATCTTTTAAAATTAATTGCGATTAATGCCTTAACCACATTAATAATCTTCTTTTTGATTTTTAAGACCAATGGTTTTGTTCTTGGCCAATTCAGATTATCTTCGCTTTCGGATATCGCGGCTTTACCGGTACTTTTTCTTTATTTTATGCTTTTCGGGCTTCTGATGCAGCCTTGGGAGGCTTTTATCAGCCGTAGGTTTGAGAGAGATGCTGATCTTCTGGCAATAAAGATAACCGGATTAAAGGAAGCTTTTATCTCCTCAATGGATAAGCTTGCCCAGCAAAATCTTGCCGATAGGTCTCCGCACCCGCTGATCAAATTCTTCTTTTTTGACCATCCTCCGATCGACGAACGCATCCGTCTAGCAAAATCATATCAATAGCTTTTACCGTCTGCCTTGCGTCTAAATAACCCTATCGCTTTTCTTGCTTACGGGTCCTGCCGCAAGGATTGCTCCTCGCACCGCATATTGCGGTGCTCAGAGTCAATCCTCGCGTCACCCGTAAACGAACAAAGCAATTGGACTTTGCTATGGTTATTTATAGATAGCTTAATTTTAGCGGATGGCTTGGCTTGTTTCAGAGCAGGGCGTTTGCAGGCCGAGCGGGCAGGGTTGCCCAGCTAAAACATAAGTCCGGCAGAGCGAGGCCGAAACTCGAGCGAAGTTTGCCACGCTGGGGCAAACGAGCGTCCCTGCGAGAAACAAGACAAGGCAGACGATAAAAGTATAAATCTTTCTAAACTCACATATGCCCGCCATTTTGTAGCTATGGTTTTAAGAAAACGCTTTCAAAATACCCTGCCTTAGCCTTGAAATCACTTACCTATATAGTAAGCTTATCCCATAGGGCCGATTAGCCTAAAATTAAGCAAAACAATAAGGTAAAATGGCAAGGCATAAGTTCCCAAAAATAATTTATTTTTTACTCTGTTTTCTGCTTATCTTTCAGCAGACAGGTTTTGCTCAAGCTGCTACAGTTGAACTTAATATCGCCGGCCACCTGCAGAGTCTGCATTCAAATATCTTTATCGAGAAATTCCGCCCCTTGCATCTGCGCTATCTTCAATACGATGAACTGAATAACAACTTCAAACTTCTCCTGGATAAAGGCGATACCAAGAATCCCAAAACTCAAGATATAGAATCCACCACTAGAGACCTACTCAATTACTTCTTTATCGGTATCTCTTTACCCAATGACACCTTCTGGGTAAACCTAAGACCAGACTTACCTAATAATATTATTGATCCGCTCCTAGCCCAAACCGAGGTAGGTAAAATCCTTTTAGAGAGCGACCTAGAGCTTAAAAAAGACACCGCCAGATTCACCTCACCAGAGACTCCTGAAGGTAAAGAGTACTGGAATAAGCTTTATCAAAAAGCAGAAGAGCTCTATGGAAGTCAGAATGTAACCATTCCAACTCTAACCCGTCCCTGGATCGTTCCGGATGAGATCATTATCCGTGAATCAACAGACTCAGCTTATGTTCATAAGGCAACCCTAAAGGTAATGCTGGAACAAGATTACCTAAAGGGCAATGCCACCTACTCTTTTAAAGACCCAAGAGAGAAGGAACTCAATGAATACTCAAGCCAAATAATAAGAGAGAAGATACTCCCCAAGCTAACTAAGAGAATTAACGTCTCCAAAGACTATGCACCCCTACGCCAGGTTTACTATTCACTCATCTTAGCCCAGTGGTTTAAGGCAAGAAACCAAAACAAGAACACCCAATACTCCCGGCTCATAGACAGAAAAGATCTCTCAAGTCTCCAATCCCAGACTCCTTATTCAGTAGCTACTTACTTCAATGCCTATAAGGAGAACTTTGAAAAGGGAGAATACAATATAAAGGAACCAACCTATACGCCCTATGGACAAACTATCAGGAGTTATTTTTCAGGAGGGTTAACCCTTGGCAATAATATAACTAAGCAAACTACCATACTTCCGGGTAGCTCCGGTTTTTGGGGTGGTGTAAAAAGGAGTTTTCTTATTGCTCTTACAGCTTCTAGTTTGAGCGCTAATGCGGCCAACCCGGCAGAGCTGGCCGTAATAGCCCAAGATAGTCAGACAATCGGAACATCTACCAGTCAGACAGGTAAGACGCCGCAAGGAGAAAAGCCCGTTCCACAGAAAATTACTTGGAATTTAAATAATAGAGGGGAAGTCGAGGAAAGGTTAAAAACAAATTCTCTTAAAACAATATTAGAAGTTTATAAGTTAGCTCAACAGGGAGATGAAACAGCCATTAAGTTATTAAAAGATATAGCAGGGGGTCGATATTGGGGTGCAGCGGATCTTAGCGATAGAGAAACGGCGGCAGGGCTTTTGGCAAAATTAGCGATTTTGGACAAAAAAGATAAAGACTTAGTTCTGTGGATACTTAAACTTGACATATCTCCGGAAGACACCCTAAGAGCATTAGGAGAAGCAGCATTGTTAGAAGAAAGTAAATTTGCGATAGGCTTTTTGAAAGAGATGACTGAGGGGAAATACCCATCATTAGCCCCGCATATTAAAGGAGTGGCCTTAAATTATTCGATAGAGTACTGCATTAAGAAAAAGGACCCTGATTCTGTAAAATGGCTATTAAATAATGTTATTCGTCATCTTAGTAATAAGAACAAGCTAAATATCTCTGAAATCCTTATCGGGAAGGGGACCTACGAAGATATTGTCAAACCCTTAATTTATAATGAGAACGCACCCTTAGAATTAAGAATTTATGCATTAGGCTTACTTCCTTCAGAAGGAACAATGGAATTACGGGTTTCTCTTGCCAAAAAGCTGCTCGAGACTAATAAAGGAATTCCTACAAAAGCCCTCCTCGAAGATGAATCGTTCTGGAACCAGGAAATAGTCAAAACATATTATTTATCAGTGTGGTTTGTGATAAGTGGGCATTTACTTGATATGGATAATAGCAAAAGACAAGAGAAAACAAATAAGTTCGCCACAGAAATTATCTCTAGCGTACTTTTAACGCAAGGAGCCCGTGGAGTTGCAAATAATATGCTTGGGATCAATGCTAAAGATACGATTTCACATTATCCTACCTTAGAAATATTCTTTGGAGTGATTGCCCATGAGTTTTCTCATCGCATCTGTACTCATCACGAAGCAGAATATGATAGAGACGCAAGCCGCTTAAATAATCGAGCAGTGAACGAATTTATAGCGGATATAGGAGCTTATGCTTTCTATGAAATAATGGGC
>JAPLLQ010000113.1:3401-4937 GCA_026387485.1 Candidatus Omnitrophota bacterium
GCCTGGAGCGATAGTTCAGTATAGAGAATCTATGAAACCGGAGAAGCCTGTAGCTGATTCTGAAAAGTCCGATGATCCGCATATACCGGCCCGAACAGCTATAGAGCAGATATTTTTACAGGTAGAAGCGCTACAACGACAAGGTAGAACGCCACCCTCTTTCTTAAAAATATTTATTTTCTCCAAGAATCATATTGAGAGATATTCGGCATCATATAAGCCAGGATCAAATAATTATCAAGAATTTGGCGAATTAATTAAAGATGTAGGCAAATTTATTGAAATCCAATCCGTAACGAGCAGAATTTCAGGAAAAGGCGACAGCGTCCACAGCATGGCTAAAGAAGCGGGGCAGGAGGAAGAAGGCCCCTATGGCTACTTAAGTGCATCGGGCAAGGATATTGTTATTGATGTTGAAAAAGCGAAAGGGGCTTATAGAAAAGCGGTTCCAGGGTTGACCAGGGTAAACCAGCACAAGGTAACCGGTTTTGTCCATACCCACGAAATCTTCCACCGCTTAGCGCGTATATCAGGAGTATCCTTATCTGAAGATGAAAGCGAAAATCTGGCCAACCTTTTTGCCGCAGAGGCCATAGGTCTTGAAACAACGCCCGAGGAGGATAGGGTGCTAGAGGATTTTGCCGGCCGGATAAAAGATCCTGAAGCTAGAAAAAAGTTTGAAGAGCTTCTGTTATTCCCGTATGATTCCGCGAGGTTTTTGCTCTGTCTGCACGAGCTATTTGGGGAAGATATTTACAATATTGAGTCGAGAAAGATAGATGTTATCCCCGAGGGTGCTCAGGCCATGAAAAGTGGCCGCCGCGCAACTGCGCCCGCAGCACGGAATGGTAAGCCGGCTGAAGCGGGGGCGGAGAGCAAGCAGGAGAAGGCCGGGTTAATAAATAACGCTTTAACATGGTTCAGGAGTAAAGCGGGTTACAATACAAGCGAGCCATCTGGATTAGTTATACAATTTCCCTTGGAAGGCGATCAGTTTGAAATTTATAAAGGAGGCAAGAAGGTCGGATATTTAAGATATAGAATCGATGATGAAATGTTGAAATTAGATGACTTAGAGATAAACAATATCGCTGAGAAAGAAGCTGTTCGGCAAGCTGTAATACAGTGGTTTTTTAGTATGGCTGCACAATATGCTGGTTCCCGCGGCATTACAGTACTTGCGCAGGCAATAACTGATCCTGAGTTGTTGGACGTTTTAATTGATAGTAATCTAATGAGTGATATGCGTATTGTAGGCATGTTTGATAAAGATTACTTGAGTATTTCTCCTGAAGAATGGAAAAAGCACTCAAGGCCAGCATATTTATCAGTTACTTTGAGGGGCCGATTAAAGGGCAATGTTCCTGTACCTTTGATACCTGTAGTTGAATCGATTCACGGTTTAAGATTACCCAATAGTTCGGATGCCGAATTTGCTCCGACAGCAGCAGAATTTTTAATTGATTTCTTAGGATTTGATCTTACTCCAAGACAAGAGACAGTCGATAATATTGTTAGAAATTTCCGTATCAAGGA
>JAPLLQ010000113.1:4948-8540 GCA_026387485.1 Candidatus Omnitrophota bacterium
GGATAAAACAAAAGGAGAAAGAGGTAATCTTGATAAAAGATGGATGAAAGTCGCGGTGCTTGGCTCGCTTAATAGGAGTCCGGGGAATGGAAAACAATTAGGCTTAGGGATGTTAACCTCTCCTTTCTGGGCAGTTTTTGGTCATGAAGGAACGCATTTTCTGCAAGAGATTTATCGTTTTGGTTATAGTAGGTGGGATGGTACATGGAAGAGAGAAAGTATCCCTTATGCAGTCAGCATATATTTATCAGCTCTTGGGTATGGCACTGATATGCGCTCCGTAGCCAAACGAATGGATTCTAAAGAGAATGCTAAAATTCTAAGAAGCGCTTTTATTTTAGGATATCAGAGCAATGTCGACTCCATTAACGAAGGAACAATTTCTAACTTAATCCAAGAACATTTTTATTCTACAAGAAATGAAGAAGTCTGGTCAGCAACCGCAGGTGCTTTAATTGCTGGTGTAGCATTTAAGCGATATGTTTCATCGGGTAAATGGCAAGACGGTAGAGATATTATACGTTCCATGATAAAAAGAGATGAAACTACTGTGGTAAAAGGCGGTGTTACTCTTACTTTGGTTAGTAGGCAGTCGGGCGAAGCCGACGGGGGTACGCAGGCTGAGGCGGGGGCGGAGGCAGAAAGACAAGCTAGTTATGTGCAAGATAAAGCATTTGGCGGAAGTGTTTTGCGAATTCATAACAATATCTCTGATACAGATGTCGGTAGAGCATTATTATCTGAAATTGGACTAGCTGTAACAAAGGTCCATCAAGAGGCTCGGGCAGAAGCAAATGCTGTTGGTCGCGCCAGTCATATTCTTAATAATTGTTTACCGTTAAGCAAACATCTTGCAAGAAAGTTTCCCAAAGAAACGGCAGGCTTACTTGGTTGTAGTAATTTACATAAAGGCAATCATCCTGAAGGTTGGCGAAATCCTATCATATGGGGCAATCATTGGATAACTTATATTACAAAAGGTAATTTGCATATAGGGATTGATATTACGGCAAAATCTTATATTGAGAGCGGATTAATTGATGCGGAAGTATTTATTGCAGGCAGCAGGGAAGAGCTAGAAAAGAAGTTAATGGAATATTATGGTGGTATGAGTTGGAAGACATACCGGGAAATGCATCCTGTTTCAAGTAAAGCGACAAATAAATTCAGAGTTAACGATAAAGATTTAGATCTAAGGGATTTTCTCGAAAAAGCTGTAGAAATTTCATTCCAAAATAAAGAGCAAAAACAAGTTTTACGCGGAATATTGGAAGATTATTCCATTGATTCTAAAGATGGTTCAATATATCTGCAGGTAGATGACGGTACGGTAGAAGGCAGAGGGTTGAATTTATGGAATAGGCCACCAACAGTAGAAGAAACGCAAAGGCCACTTTTGGTAGAATTTTTTTATGTGATAATAAATATTAAAATTTATGATTCTAACACGATAGACCCTTTGACTTCACTCATGGTCAATCCCTCTAAGGATAAAAAAACCGGCGGTATCGACTTCCGCTTTCTGCCTATTGTTACCCAGTCTATGGATAGCCTAAAGGCAAGTATAAGGGCTATGCCACAGAGTAGTCTGCAGCGTATCAATCTAACTCAAGAATGGTCCGATATAGAGCGTTTGGTCAATTCAGGGATTACTCCTTCAGCGGAGCGGTTAAAAGATTATCTTGCGGCAAGCTGTTTTAAAGGCAACCTTGACAGCGATATGGATAAGATAGTCTCCTGTATTTCAGATATCCTAAGGATGCAGGAAGAAACCTGCTGTTCAACGGATCCAACACTTAAAGATATTCTTGTAGTGCTTGGGTCAGGGAGGAGTGGAGAAGAGTTAAAATTAGCTTTTGCAAAATAAAAAGGGGCGTCTCGCCTTTTTGAGCTAATCGGCCATAAAGGTCCCCAAAAATGAACGCCCCTTTTATTTTTCTAGGACTAATCGTAAGCACGAAAGCCGATTGCCGGCTTTGGTTTTACCGGTGGTGGCTCAAGGAGTTTCTTGATTGCATCAAATATAGTCTTTATAGTCTTATCGTGTTCCGAATATTTATTCTCGAGTGTCTCAATCTTTACGGCTAACTCTTTATGGGTTAGGAGAATTTCTCTTAATTTGGTAAAGGCGCGCATAATCAGAATATTGACTTGAATGGCTCTTTCGCTATTTAATACGCTTGAAAGCATAGCTACGCCTTGTTCAGTAAAAACATAGGGTAGGTATTTAATATTCTTACCCTGTTTCAAGGTCACAATTTGTGACCTTGAAACCAAGGTCGCATTTTGCGACCTTAAAGATTCTGCTTCTTCCCAAGATAATTGAAACATAAAATCCTCAGGGAAGCGTTTTATATTTCTTTTTGTGGTTTGGTTCAAAACCTTGGCCTGAACCCCATAAAGCTTAGCTAACTCCTTATCCAGCATTACTTTTTTGCCCCTTAACTCTAAAATCCTTGTAGCAATAAGTTCTACAGCTATCGCCTTAGGCATTTGCAGTCTCCTTGTTTTGAGGTCACATTTTGTGATCTCATCTTTTTTACAAATTCTCTTTGTTGAACCGGTCGCAATTTGCGACCAGTTCATTTTAAGTGCGAAATCCAATCGCAGGTTTTAGTTTTACCGGTGGCGGCTCCAGTAATTTCTTTATCGCTTCAAATACAATAATAAACTGCTTGTCGTATTTCTTTTCCATTGCCTCAATCTTGCGTCTAAGATCATGATTAGTTAAAAGTATCCGTTTTAACTGGATAAACGCCCGCATAATTTGGATATTTACTTTTACGGCTCTTTTACTATGGAGTACTCCTGAGAGCATGGCTACGCCTTGTTCAGTAAAAGCAAGGGGGAGCTTGCGTGTACCACCCCAACTTGATGTGCCAATTTGGCACATCAAGCTTTGCGTTTCCTGTTTTGTTAGCTGAAACATGAAATCTTCAGGGAATCTATCAATATTACGTCTTACCTGGCGGGTTAACTGGCGTGTATCAACTTCATATAGTTAAGCCAGGTCTTTATCTAATATTATCCTTTTACCTCGTATTAATAAAATCTTCGCAGCTATTACTTCAGTAGAAATAAGATTGGGCATTTAAGCCTCCTTTCTACTGTAATAGACGTAGAAAGAAGCAAAATCTAACACAAACTTTTTAAATTTTCCACACTTAAAGATTATACTTTTTTCGGCTGCCTTTTATCTAAATGACCCTGCCAAGCTTCTCGCTATACTAGCTTTATTTCACTCTCGGGATATTACTCGCTCACGAAAATTTTCGCCGTCTGCTACGGTTTACTTCCTCGTTACGGGTAGGCTGCCCGTAGATGGAGTCCTCCACTCGTCGTAAACTCTCGCAGACTACTTCGTAGTTAGCTTGGCCGAAAATTTTCTTATGTTCGCTCACAACACCCCTCGGCAAAATAAAGTATCCTGGATTATAAATGACACTGGCAAGATTCGAGCGAATGGAGATTTTAGGCAAAGCAGCTCGAGTATTTTTGGGCATCCCGCAGTCACGCCTTAGGCGTGACAATTGCGGGACGGCGATGCTGTTCGAGCGACTCTGCGCTAGAGCGCGAGGCGCGAGTTCAGCAG
>JAPLLQ010000001.1 GCA_026387485.1 Candidatus Omnitrophota bacterium
ACCCCCAATCCTATCGCACCTTGGCATATGGGATTGCCAAGTGCGCCTATCCTGGGAGGATGGATTGGGGTTCGCTGCTGCGAAAATTATAGTATTGACTTGAATTGTTTTTATGTTATAATTGTCAACAATTCTACAACATTAAGTTTTACAAGACGATAAAGACCTAAAATGAAAAAACATATAAAGACGCCCACGAATATCGTAGGTAAGCGCCGACATGGTTTCCGTGCTAAAATGAGCACAAAGGCAGGCAGAGATGTGCTGGCGCGCCGACGGGCAAAAGGCAGAAAAAGATTAACGGTGTGATGTTGCGCTGGATTATCCTTAAGGCGTTGGAGTTATACCAGGCACACTTACGAGTTTTTATTTTTTCTTCCTGCAGGTTTTCGCCAAGCTGTTCAGAGTACGCCAGGCAGGCTATTCTTAAATATGGTATAAAAAAAGGAATGCTGATGGCTGCTAGAAGGGTTTTGTCCTGCCACCCCCTTTCATCCCGGTCTGGTTATGATCCGGTAATATAATATGGAGTAATGAAATATGGAAAAACGTTTAGCAATTGCTATTGCCCTATCTTTTTTAGTGATCTTGGTTTGGTCGAATCTACAGCCAAAGACTAACCAGGCCAATCCTGTTTTGAAGTCAACGAATACACAAACTCAAGTCCAAAATCCTATCGTCGAAGAGAAAAAGCCTATTGTATTGTCCAAAGAAGTTATTTTGCCGGTCAGTTTGGACATTTTTATGCTCAATTTTACTGAATCCCAAGCAGCGCTTAAAGAAGCCATATTTAAATCTTATAATAATGATAAGTTGATTTTAGGAAATGGTTTTTCTTTGGGAGATAAAAACTGGACATTTACCAAAGAAAAAGTTTCCGGCGAGAATATCAGTTTTGTCTATAAGGATGCGCAAAAAAAGATCACTAAGAATTTTAGTTTTCATAACTCCAGTTATAGCATGGAGTTAGAGATTGAGATTAGTAATTTAACTAATCTGCGCCAGGATTTAACTCTACCTGTGATCCTGGGGACTTTAAATTTTAACAGCGATCCCGGCCAGTCGCAATATTTAGATGTAGTAATCGCCAGACCCGAAAAAACTCTGCATTTCAACGGGCGCAAAAATGTTAACTTTTCCGACAGCAAATTCTTGGCCATAAAAAATAGATATTTTTGCGTCATTATTGAGCCCACGGTAAATAAATATTCAACTTTCATAGAAAAAGTAAATGCCCAAGAAAGCGAAGCCGGATTACAATTATCACCGCTTATCTTAGAGCCTAATCAAATTTGGAGGGAAAAATTTCGCATCTATTTGGGGCCACAGGATTTAAAACAAATTGACAGTATTAATCCAGGGTGGAACAATATTATTTATTATGGGACTTTTGATATTATTTCTCAAGCTTTGCTCAGCCTGCTTGAATTTTTACAACGACTGGTGCATAGCCTTGGGCTGGCCATTATCATGCTCAGCGTCTTAATTTATTTTATACTTTTCCCATTGACCATGAAACAGATGCGCTCAATGAAAGAAATGCAGCAATTGCAGCCCCACATTGAAGAGTTAAAAAAGGCCTATAAAGATAATCCCACGAAATTGAATAAAGAGATTATGGAGCTTTACCGTGAACATAAGGTAAACCCTCTGGGAGGCTGTTTGCCGGTGGTGCTTCAGATCCCCATATTCTTTGCCTTGTACCAGGCCCTGGTACGAACTATTGCCTTAAAAGGGGCAAAATTTTTATGGATTAAAGATCTTTCGCAGCCTGATCGTTTATTTACTTTACCCGTAACTTTGCCTTTTATTGGAAATGCCTTTAATATCTTACCAATACTCATGGCCATAGCCATGTTTATACAGCAAAAGACCACCGCTACTACTAGTGCCGGCGTCTCCTCAGAGCAACAGAAAATGATGCTGATATTGTTTCCGGTGATGTTCGGGTTTATTTTTTACAACATGCCGTCAGGCTTAGTTTTGTACTGGTTTACTAATAGCTTATTTACTTTGATCTATCAAACTCGGATTAATAAATCAAAGGCCTAGAAATGTCTCAGCGAATAAGCGTAGAAGTAGAAGGTAGGACTATTGAAGAAGCAGTAAAAAAAGCCTTAAGATCCTTAAATCTTAGTCGAGACAAAGTGACCATAGAAGTGCTTTCCGAAGAAGAAAAAGGGCTTTTTGGCATGCAGGGGGCAAAACCTGCTAAGGTGCGCGTTAGTGCCAAGAAATAATAACACCCCGTGCTATTGCACCCGGCCTTACTGCACCCCGCCTTCTGCGGCGGATTTGCGCGGGTGTTCACTTACTGTGAAAAAACACTTGACAAGCTGTTTTATTATAGGATAATACAAATAGCAAAATTGGATTTATGCGTGTTAATGTGCGTAAGTCTATGATTAACAATGGGTAAAATAATAGCTATCTGCAATCAAAAGGGTGGCACCGGCAAAACCACGTCCTCTATAAATATTGCCGCCTATTTAGCCTTAGCCCAAAAAAAGATTTTATTGGTGGATTTAGATCCTCAAGCAAACGCAACTAGCGGATTAGGTATAAATCAGCATAATGTCCAAAAAAGCACCTACCATACACTTTTAGAAGAATTAGAGCTAAAAGAGATCATTCAAACTACCCCCATAGAAAATTTTTTCCTCGCCCCGTCCAATCTGGACCTTACAGGAGCAGAGGTAGAGTTAGTTGGTACGATGGGAAGAGAGTATAGGTTAAAAAGGGCGCTTACTAAAGAAAAAGACAACTTTGATTTTATAATTATTGACTCTCCACCATCTTTGGGTTTATTGACCATAAATGCCCTATGCTCAGCGGATTCTATTATTATACCTGTACAGTGCGAATATTATGCTCTGGAAGGTTTAACGCAATTGGCCAACACCATTAAGCTCGTCCAGGAAAACTTGAATCCCAGCCTAACTATTGAAGGGGTTCTGCTTACTATGGCTGATTTTCGTACCAACCTGACTAAGGAAGTGGTGCAAGAAGTAAGGAATTATTTCAAAGAAAAAGTTTATAAAACTGTTATACCAAGGAGCATACGTCTCACTGAAGCGCCAAGTTTTGGAAAACCCATAGCTTTATATGATAAAGATTCTATAGGTGCTTTGAAATATGCGGAATTAGCGAAGGAGATTTTAGGATTACCTTTGACAGAATCCAGATTGGACAATTTGCAAGGAGAATAATAATTATGGAGAAAAGAGCCCTGGGAAAAGGAATAAGCGCATTGATACCTGAAAAAGAAACACCAGCGCAAGGGAGAATTATTTTTTTAAAACCCGCTCAGATAAAACCTAATCCGCTGCATCCGCGAGAAAATTTCGATCAACAAGGCATGGAAGATTTGGTGCAGTCAATTAGGGAAAAGGGCGTGATCCAGCCGATATTGGTTAGGCAGCGCAGTGATTATTTCGAGCTTATTGCCGGCGAGAGAAGGTTTCGTGCTGCTAACATATTGAATCTAAATGAGTTACCAGCAATAGTAAAAGAGGTTGATGATCGTGATTCTTTAGAGATTTCTTTGATTGAGAATATGCAAAGGCAGGACCTGAATCCTATCGAGGAGGCTAGGGCCTTCAAGTATCTTTTGGAAAAATTTCAGATGACCCAAGAACAAGTTAGCGAAGTTTTGGGAAAGTCAAACGTTACTATTTCTAACATGTTGCGATTGTTGAAGTTGCCTCAAGAAGTCCAGGATGAAATCCGCAATAGCAGGATTTCTTATGGACATGGCAGAGTGCTTCTTGAGATTGATGATCCCAATCTCCAGCGCAAATTGGCTCAAGAAATTATTTCTAACGGCCTATCTGTTAGGGAGCTGGAGAATTTGGTAAAGAGGCATCGTCCCAGGATGAGAAAAATCAGCATGCGCCGCGAGGTGCATCCTGACTCACATTTGGCGACGTTAGAAGAGGAACTTAGGCATGCCTTGGCCACCAAAGTTAAAATTATAAAAGGAAAAAAACGCGGGCAGATTACGATTGAATTTTATTCCAAAGAAGACCTGGAAAGGATACTTCAAAGAAT
>JAPLLQ010000063.1 GCA_026387485.1 Candidatus Omnitrophota bacterium
GACTGGTGATGGGACAAATGATGCTCCCGCCCTTGCGCAAGCCGATGTAGCTGTTGCGATGAACACCGGAACGCAAGCAGCAAAAGAAGCTGGGAATATGATTGATCTTGATTCTAATCCCACAAAACTTATTGAGATTGTTGAAATCGGCAAGCAGCTTCTCATGACCCGCGGCTCGCTTACGACATTTAGCATTGCTAACGATGTCTCTAAATACTTCGCTATTATACCGGCTGCTTTTGTAGGAACATATCCGGCCCTTAGGGCGCTTAATATTATGCATTTGGCTACGTCTGAGAGCGCGGTTCTGTCCGCGGTCATATTTAACGCGCTTATTATTATATTTCTTATTCCTCTGGCATTAAAAGGCGTTAGTTATAAGCCGATGCCGGCAGCTCGTCTTTTACGCGATAATCTATTTATCTACGGAATAGGCGGAATTATTGCGCCATTTATAGGGATAAAATTGATTGATATGGTTTTGGTGGCGCTGCATTTAGTTCGATAGCACCCAAACCTATTTGATGGTTTGGTGTGGACTTGTATCCAAGGACAGATATGTTTAAAAGACAGATAAAACAAGCGATTCTAATTTTTATAGTTTTATCAATAATTACAGGCATTATTTATCCGCTTTTTATTACCGGGATTGCTCAAGTATTTTTTAGAAGTCAAGCCAATGGCAGCTTAATCTACCGAAACGGTAAACCGGCTGGCTCAGCTCTTATCGGTCAGGCGTTTAATGATCCCAAGTATTTTTGGGGTCGTATTTCAGCGACCTCGCCTGTTTCCTTTAATGCGGTAGCTTCAACGGGCTCTAATTTAGGGCCGTCTAATCCAGTGTTACTTGAGGCAGTGAAGGCGCGCATTAAAGCTTTAAGGATAGCCGATTCTGACAATGCAAGTCCTATACCGGTAGATTTGGTTACTTCATCAGCAAGCGGGCTAGATCCGCATATTAGTTTAGCGGCAGCATATTATCAGGCGGGGCGTATTGCACGGTTTAGGTGTTTATCACAAGATACAATTAAGATTCTGATCGCCAAGCATACTTCTGGGCGTTTATTTGGACTTATAGGGGATCCGGTTGTAAATGTGCTTGAACTTAATTTAGCGTTAGATGCGTATAAGAAATGAATAACATAGACATATTTTATGATGTATAATTAAACTTATGGAAAGACCAGATCCGGATGTAATCTTAGCAAAGGTTAAAGCCGAAGAGAGCCAGCGCGGTAAACTTAAAATTTTCTTTGGAGCAGTCGCGGGTGTCGGCAAAACTTATTCAATGCTTGAGGCTGCTCGTTTGCGCAAAAAAGAAGGCGTTGATGTTGTGGTCGGATACGTAGAAACTCATAAACGCGCTGAGACCGAAGCGCTTTTGGAAGGTCTCGAAATACTCCCGCCTAAAATCATCTCTTATAAAAATGTTCAGTTGTGCGAATTTGATATTGACGCGAGCCTAGAAAGAAAACCCAAACTTATCTTAGTTGACGAATTAGCGCATACCAATGCCCCTGGCTCTCGTCATCCAAAACGTTGTCAAGACGTCCAGGAACTTCTTGACCAGGGTATTGATGTATATACTACCTTAAATGTCCAGCATTGCGAAAGCGCAAATGATGTTGTCGCCCAGGTGACCGGAATCGTAGTGCGCGAAACAGTGCCTGATACATTTATCGAACAGGCGGATGAAATAGAGTTAGTGGATCTTCCTACTGAAGAGCTTCTTAAGCGATTAAAAGAAGGAAAGGTATATCTTGGTGAGCAAGCTCAAGCCCGGGGAATTTAATTGCCTTGCGTCAGTTAGCCCTGCGTTACACAGAACGCAATGTAGATACTAAATTGATATCATACAAAAGGGAACACGCTGTTTCAAAAGTTTGGAATGTGAGGGATAGATTTTTAGTATGTATAAGTCCTAGCCCCTCTGCGATGGGATTAATCAGAGCCGGTAAGCGTATCGCTTCAGATTTGGGAGTAGAGTGGGTTGTAGCATATGTTGAACCTTTAGTTGAATTACGTCCGGAAGATAAAAGCAGGGTATCCGAGATGCTTAATTTTGCGGAAAAATTGGGTGCTCAGATAGCGACGCTTAGCGGTCAGGATATCGCAGAGACATTAGTTTCGTATGCCCGCTCAAAAAATGTAACAAAAATAATTGTTGGAAAGCCCGGAAAACCAAGTTTACGGGCATTGATTTTTGGGTCAATATTTGACAAATTAGCCCGTAAATGCCAATACATAGATCTGTATTTGTTGAGTGGGGATACCCGGGAGCAGCCAGCTAAATTTAAGCCGCCTGTTTTGACTCCTTTTTCTTGGAAAAATCTCGGGCTGGCTATTGGTATCGTTATTATTTGTACCTTAGTTGATTGGGTTCTGTTATTGTTTCGCTTATCGTTGGTTAATTTAATTATGGTTTACCTCCTTGGTGTAACTTGGATTGCTTTCCGGTATGGACGCCGGATATCAATGATAGCATCGTTTTTTAGTGTTTTATTCTTTAATTTCTTTTTTGTGCCACCATATTTTACTTTTGCGATAGAGAATGTTGAGTATGTTTTTACATTTATAGTGATGCTGGGTGTTGGTCTTATGATAGCGTATTTAACCGGACAACTTAAGCGCCAAACTATTAGCATGGGGATTCGTGAAGACCGAACTAAAACGCTTTATGCTTTAAGCCGCGAGCTTTCAAAAAGTTCTTATCCTGATGAATTGTTTAAGATTGCTCTTTCGCACGTTGAAGATTTTTTTAAGTGCAGGGCAGTTATTTTTGTGTTAGATAAAAACAAGAGACTGGAAGCTCGGTTTGGTGAAGCTGTGCAATTAGCGCTAGATTCAAATGAGCTTGCTGTCGCGCAATGGGTATTTGAGCATAAGAAATCCGCAGGTAAGGGTACAGATACTCTACCCGGATCAAGCGGAATGTACCTGCCTTTTTCAGGAGCAGAAAAAACAGTGGGGGTTTTGGGAGTTTTTTCAACCCAGGAGAAACAATTTGTTGATCCGGAACAGTTACATATATTGGAGATGTTCGTTAATCAAACTGCTTTGGCGGTTGAAGGAGCTCAGCTTGCCGCAGCAGCCTTTGATGCGGAATCTAAGATTGAGAATGAGCGCCTACGTAATCTGCTTTTAACTACGTTTTCCTCTGGTCTCACTGAGCCGTTAACATCCATATCTCAAACAGCCTCAGAATTGTTAAAGCCGGAAAAGCTCAATAATGAATCAAAGCGTGTTGTCTTAATAGAGAAGATGCGCAAGGAAGTAGAACGCCTGAATGCGCTTATTGCTGAACTGCCGGAAATAATTAAGTCCGAAGAAGTTCCTTAGTTTCTCTACGCGACACCCCCCTGTCAATATAAAACATTATTAAACAAGACTGGAACCTCCGGGTTGTTTAATTAAAGACTCCCAAATTTTGCTTGACAGTTCCTGAATACCATGTTATATATTCCATATAAGTCATACAAATCATATTAAACCTATTTATGAGTAAACATTACGCAGGAAAGGACAGAAAGATGAGTAAATTTCAGGGGCCTAAAGTCTATGGCGCAGTTACAGTCGGCGAAAGAGGACAGGTGGTAATTCCGGCCCAGGTGCGCAAGCTCTACAGTATTAAAACCGGGGATAAGCTTATTGTTTGTTCTAAACCAGGTGCTCCGATAGGACTGATACCGACAGAGCAATTTAACCAATTCTTAGCCCATATGACTGAGATGATGTCAAAGATTAAAAAAGTAATTTAAGGGATAAATGAGCAAGGATTTGATAAAGATTTCCCTAGTTTTAATATTTTTAAGCTTTTTTTTGCATAGAGCAGGAGCTGAAGAGATCCTCTCCTGGCAGGATTGTGTTAAAGAGGCAGCTAAGAACCACCCGGATTTAATCGCCGCAGTAGAAGAAATTAAGCAATCCGAGGCCTCCAAAAAAATTACCGCCAGCACTCTTTATCCACAAATAAATAGTAGCTTGAACGCATCTACCGCAAGAACCGATAACAGTAAGAGTAGTAGTACCACAGATACTTATAATTACGGAGTAAACGGTACGCAATTATTTTTTGATGGGATTAAAACCATTAACAATGTAAGAGCAGCCGGAGAAAATATCCAAGCAGCAAAACAGAATTTTCGTTTTACTTCTGTAACGGTAAGGTTAAATTTACGCACTGCATTTACGAATCTCTTGACTGCTCAAGATATGCTTAGGATTACTGAAGAAATTTTTAATATTCAAAGGTCAAACTTAGAGTTAATTACTTTGCGCTATCAGTCAGGGTTAGA
>JAPLLQ010000043.1 GCA_026387485.1 Candidatus Omnitrophota bacterium
TTGACAATTTGGTGTTTTGACCTAGTGATAAAGGCTAACTAGCAGTAATGCTGGGGCGCAAAGCTTCCGGTCCTGATCTGGTGTGAGGGATAGCGGGGTTGCCAAAAGGATATATACCCTAAAGATTCCTTTTAGGGTTTTTCATTCTCTGGTCCTGCCCCTGGCACACTCTAGTTTGCCAGGGGTTTTTTATTTAAAGGAAAGGAGGAGAAGATGAGACGCCTACACCGTAAGATAGCCAGAAAAATGCGCAAGCATCACAGAAAGCAGATGGGCTTTCTTGAGGTTATAAGGCTGTATCTTGGTATGCCAGCCTAAAAAGATATTGCAATTGTTTTTAAGGGGGTGTATAAAATGAATAAAAGCGAGAAACAAATCATGGTGCACAGGGTTATTACCATGTTAGGCCGTAATGAGATCGATTTCTTGGATAAGTTCGGCAAAGATGCGCTTTTTTCAACCGGCCATAAGCTCTCCTATAATGAAATACTACGCGGTCTGATTGATTTTGCCATGGAAGCGGGTATTTCCGGAGAAAGTATAGATTCGGAGAAGGCATTAAAGGCAAAGTTACTTGAACAGTTACATAAAACAGAAGCGGTTAGCCATTAAAAAAGGAGGAAGAAATGAAAAAGATCATTATGCTTATTTGCGCCATAGTTTTTGTAATGCCGGTTGTTTTTAATATTTGCGCGCAAGCCGGTTACGATGATGATTATGTTGAAGTCGGTACTATTCAGAGGGTGAATGTTATTGACGCTGACAAGATACCTTATGAGAGGACTCCGCTGAATAAGCTAGAGAGGGGTGTTATTAATGCATTGACATTCTGGCTGGAATTACCTGCGGAGGTTGCTAAACTCTCTAAAGAACGCGATCCAGCTTATGGCACTTCAGTAGGTATGGTTAATGGTACAATCACCGGTGCTGTTCGTTTGGGAACCGCAGGGTTTGATATGGCAACTTTCTTGGTCCCTTCTTATGATAAACCGATAATGAAACCGGAGTTTGCTTATCAGAGAGCGGATGCTAAGATGAGGGAACTTTTCTGGTAATTGATTAATCAAAGAGTTTGTGGCACAAATACCCCGTATTTAATAGATACGGGGTATTTTTTTGTTAGATTTTCCTACCTCTTACGTCTATTAAATCAGGAGGTGGGGAAGATGAGAAATATTTTAACTATTATATGCTGTGGGTTGTGGGTTATAAGTTGCGGGATAAAGGCAGATAGCGCTGAGGTTACCTGGGAGGGAGTTAGCAGGGAGATTACCAATGTAAAGACTCTCTTGATTCATCCGGATAACCCAAAGGTCATTTACATCGGGACAGATAAGGGAGTCTTTAAAAGCGAGGACGAAGGAAAAAGCTGGAGGAATATTCTTTCGGTTAGAGGAGATAGCCGGGAAGTAAACCTGCTTATTTTTGATTCTAGGAATAAGAATATTTTGTACGCTGCCAGTAGCAATGGCCTATTTTTTAGCGCTGATGGCGGTAACAGATGGAGCAGGACATTTAAAGGCAAAAATTCCTTAGAAAACGAATGCACAGCGGTGGCAGTCCCGCCTTATGCAATATATTTGGGTACAAAACAGGGTCTTTTCTCAAGCCAGGATAATGGCCGCTCCTGGCATAAAGAAACTGGGAAACTCGGCAACAGCCAGATTTTCAATCTTGTTTATAACCTTAAAAAACCAGAATCTATCCTTGCCACTTCATTAGACGGCCTTTTTAAGACAGAGGATAAGGGGAAAAATTGGGAGAGAATTTTTATTGCTCATCCGGTTGAGAATGGAGAAGAGAATAATACAGGGCAGGAGGATCGGGATGAGGATGAGCGTTTCTCGAATATAAGATATGTAGTTTCTGACCCGAATAATCCGGATTATTTTTATCTGGCTACTTCGGCTGGTATATATCAAAGTAAAGACAGAGGGAAAAGCTGGAATATTTTACCGGAATATGGCCTTTTAAGCAAGGATACCCGGTTTTTATTGTTTTCTAATCAGGCTCAACTTTACGCTGTTACTAAGTCCGGGGTTTTTAGGTATGAGAATGAAAAATGGCAGGAGTTATCATTTGGTTTATCTAGCGAAAAGGTAACCGTTATTGCCTTAGATAAAAATGATAACTTATACGCGGCAGGCGGAAAAGGCCTATTTAAAACAAATATGCATTATGTAAGTATTAATAATCAGGGAGGCGTATTGGCAGCTTATTCCAAAGATGAGCCTAAAATCAACGAGGTGCAGCGTGCGGCAATTAAATATGCCGAGGTTGAACCGGAGAAGATAATCCGCTGGCGAAAGCAGGCAGCCAAAAAAGCTTTCTTACCTCAGGTGAGCCTTGGTTTAGATAGGAATACTACTGACCTCTGGCATTGGGAGACCGGCTCCAGCACAAAAAATGAGGACGATAGTTTAAGGCGCGGCCGGGATGCCATAGGTTGGGATGTCAGGGTAAGTTGGGATCTATCCGAGCTTATTTGGAATGATGACCAGACCAATATTGACGTGCGCTCGCGGCTAATGGTAGAACTGCGCGATGATATCCTGGATGAGGTGACCAAGACTTATTTTGAGCGCATCCGGGTTAAGATGGAGTTGGATAATCTTGGTATTGAGGAGAGGCAAAAGCGCTTTGAAAAAGAGCTCAGGCTTCAGGAGTTGACTGCCTCATTAGATGCCTTTACCGGCGGCGATTTCTCGCGCCAGATTAAGAAAAACGCGGGTTAAAGAATAAGAATTGAAAACCTCTTGCAATTTCCTCCCAATTGTGATATTTTTATAAAATCACCTACCGATAATTTTAACTCAATTAAGACGAGGGGTAAGATGAGTTTAGCCCATTTTACAGATAGCAATTTTAAGAAAGAGGTTTTGGAATCTCAGCTTCCGGTTATGGTGGATTTTTGGGCGACCTGGTGTGGTCCCTGCAAGATGATTGCTCCGGCAGTTGAAGAGTTGAGCCGAGAGTATAGCGCTAAGATGAAGATCGGTAAGCTGAATGTTGAGGAGAGCCCCAGAACCGCTTCGCAATACGCAGTAATGTCCATCCCAACTTTAATTTTTTTTAAAGGCGGCAAGGTCATGGGCCAGTTCAGCGGCGCCTTAAGTAAGGCTGTCTTAAAGAAAAAGATTGACGAGAATCTGTAATGAACCCTTCGACTTTGCTCAGGGTTCATCGTGAGCGAGTGAAATCCCTCGACGGATGCTCGGGATGTTCGAGGGAATAGTGAGCAGAATCGAACTACGAGCCGAACGATGAAAAAAGTTTTTATTGCTGCTACCAAGCAGAATGACGGTAAGACCACTGTTTCCTTAGGCCTAATTCGTAATTTTCAGGAGATCTTTAAAAAAGTCGGTTTTATCAAACCTATCGGCCAGCGTTATCTTGAGGAAGAAGGCTTAAAAATTGATGAAGATTCTCTTCTTATTGAGGAGGTTTGCGGCATAAAATGCGGGCTTAAAGACATGAGCCCGATTGCCGTGGAAA
>JAPLLQ010000116.1:0-13709 GCA_026387485.1 Candidatus Omnitrophota bacterium
GCAGCGATTGATTTTCTCGATGAAGAAATTTCTCCGCCGCACTTAGAAGCTATCGCTCAAAAAATAAAACATATAGATGGGATGTTATTAAATATTCTAAATAATGCCAAGCGGGGAAGGATCTTTCGGGAAGGCGTACATGTAGTTATCTGCGGCAAGCCAAATGTTGGTAAGTCATCGCTTTTAAATGCCCTGCTTAGGCAGGAGCGTTCTATTGTTACCCCAGTTGCCGGGACCACCCGCGATACCATTGAAGAAATAATCGATATCAAAGGTATTCCGGTCAGGGTTGTCGATACCGCCGGAATCTTGGAGCCGCGGGATTTAGTGGAGAAGAAAGCGGTCCAACGCTCAAAAAGTAATATTAACCAGGCAGACCTGGTACTTGTCTTATTTGACGCCAGCAAAAAATTATCCCGGGAAGATAGGTTTCTTATTTCTAAGTTAAAGAAAAAAACAAATATTGCCGTGGTTAATAAGATAGACCTTAAGCAGAAGATTGAGCGCCACAAACTAGCTCAAGCTTTTAAACACATCATTGCTATCTCGGCTAAGAAATTAAGGAATATAGAATTGTTGGAAGAAAAAATTGCCGATTTGGTGTACGGTGGACTTATCGCCAGCCCTGAGCCGGCAATAGTAAGTAATTTAAGGCACATAAGAGCAGTTGATCAGGCAGAGAAAATTCTTGCAGAAGCTTCTAAAACGTTAGATAATAAACTGTCCTTGGAGCTTGTTGCCCAGGATATTAAGGAAGCAGTTGGTTTTTTAGATGATTTATTGGGTAAAAAGTTCTCCGAGGATTTACTGGATAAGATCTTTAGCGAATTTTGTATTGGTAAATAAAGAGGAGAGGGCGTGGATAGAAAAAAAATTGAAAAAGCAATCCGGGATATATTAGAAGCCATCGGCGAGGACCCGAAAAGAAAAGATCTTTTAGATACGCCTAAACGGGTGGCTGAGATGTATGAAGAGATATTTGCCGGGATTCGTCAGGATCCCGAAGAGGAGTTGGAGGTTATCTTAGACCAGAAGCATCATGAGATAATACTTCTTAAGGGTGTGCCGCTGTATAGTGTTTGCGAACACCATCTCCTGCCTTTTATCGGTAGGGCCAATATTGCCTATATCCCGAGGAATGGCCGGGTTACCGGCTTAAGTAAATTAGCTCGAGTTGTGGATATTTTATCCCGCCGGCCGCAGGTACAGGAGCGCCTGACCACCCAAATTGCCGAAATTATTATGTCAAAATTAAAGCCTTTGGGTGTTATGGTGGTTCTTGAGGCAGAGCATCTGTGTATGTCTATGCGGGGAGTGAGGAAGCCCGGGACATTAACCGTAACTTCGGCGGTCAGAGGGATTTTTAAGGAAAACGAAAAAACCCGTTCTGAAGCCCTGGCTTTAATGAGGTCTTAAAGCACCCGGCCTTATTGGATAGGCCGGTGTGCACTTACTGTGCAAGGAGGCGATATGGGAAATCAAGACTTAGGTAAGACTTCTATAGGTATGCAGGCTAATGTTGCCGCGGTACTTTGTTATTTCCTGTTTTTTATCACAGGGATTATTTTCTACGTATTAGAAAAAGAGAATAAATTTGTCCGTTTTCACGCCATGCAGTCAATAGTTGTATTTGGATTTTTGTGGGTATTGGGAGCAGTACTTGCGTTTATCCCTGTTATCGGCTGGGCAGTAATGCCTTTAGTTTCTGTCGTTACTTTAATTCTCTGGGTACTTTTGATGATTAAAGCTTACCAGGGTGAATATTTTAAGTTACCTGTGGCCGGAGATATAGCCGAAAAGAACTCCTAATTATTGAATAGGCTTTTTTGGGGCGTCTTAATTTAAAATAAAAAAGGCGCCCCTTATTTTTTATAAGAAAGCGTTTTCTTAAAGAGGCAAACTAGCCTTGAAATAAGCCATAAATAAGGCATAATATTTATAGAAAGGCAAATTATGGCAAGAGAGAACCAGGCAGATAAAAGAAACTTTGTCCGCTTTCTTATTTCTATTCCCTTAAAATACGCTAAGATAGGCATAGATAAGTTTGTTTCTGCCTGTACCCATGATATCAGCGCTGAGGGGATCGGTTTAATCACTGCAGAAGAGCTGCCGGTTAATACCCTTTTAAACCTATGCCTTAATATACCGGATAATGGCGAAGAGATACCTCTTGAGGCAGAGGTGATTTGGTCGCAAGAGATAAATTCTAATCAATACCGGAACGGATTAAGACTGAAAAATTCCCGCTTAAAACCCATACCCTTAGTTTTAAGAACCATTAATTCCAGGTTATAAAAATCACCCCGCTTTTCCAAACACCCTTATTTTCAAATTGACATACCTAAGCTTAAGTAGTATTATATCAATATCTTTTATTTGTGATAAAAAGGAGAAATCGAGCTTGAAAAGATTAGCAGTTTTTATCCTCACCCTTCTTCTATTTCTATCCGGCTGCACCACTTATCAGTTCCAAAAAGGGAAGCGTCCCTATGATAAGGGATATGTAGTTACCAGGTATGGCACGGTTATCCCAGAATATACATTAGGAGAGAACAACTCTGTTCCGGATGAGAAGATTGCCCAGGAGCGTTTTAAAAGACGTAGGCCGACAGTAGAAGGTTATTACAAAAAAATGGGCCAAATGGGGAACCGTTTTAAACAGATGTTTATTGATCCGCCGGTTATGGGCTTTAAGTTTATTGTCGGAATATTCCGTACGCCTTTTAGGCTGGCTGACGATTATCAGTATAACCATGATCCCAAATATAGGGAGCAGGTAGAAAAGCAGGAAGATAAAGAGTATCAGGCTGAGAGGGAGCGCTTAAAAGACCTTAAAGAAAAACTTAAGGCATATATTGATGAAGACCTAAAGAAGGAATCACCCGGCCCAAAAAAGCCTTTGATTGAAGAACCAAAATTTCCTCAAGGCGAAAGCACCCTTCCCCAAGAGCAAGCTGTTGGAGCCACTACCCCAGCTGTTACTGCTGCTATTGTAGAAAAGCCTGCCGAGGTTAAACCATTGATAGAAGCAAGGCCTGATGAAGTCAAAGCCCAGCCAGAGATAAAGCTAACTGAAACTACAGCTTTACCTGTAGAAGAACCGGCAATAGTTATTCCTGTAGTTACACCGGCTAGTGTAGAAGAAAAACCAGTTGAAGTTGAAACTCAACCAGTAGAAAAGTTAGCCGAAGCCAAACCTTCACTAGAAGTAGAACCGGCTGAAACCAAACCCCAAGTCGAGGTTAATAAAGAAGTAAGTAAACCAGAAGATAAACCCGCGGAAGTTATTTTACCGCCACAGGCAGTAGAAGAACCAGTTAAGCCAAAAGAAGAACCAATCGTAGCCGCCCCAATACCCCAGACCCCTAAGCCAGAGATATCTTATCCTAATCCGCAACCGGTAATTATTGCTAAACCTGTAAAGGGCCCTTCTCCATTGAAAGTAAATTTCTATGGATATAAATCCACTTCTCCTAACGGAAAGGTAGTCTCCTATCTCTGGGATTTTGGCGACGGAGATACCTCTACCAAGAAAAACCCCACCAATACCTACTGGAGCGCTACTTACGGCGCAAGATCCTTTACCGTTAGCTTAACTGTTAAGGATGACAAAGGTGCTACTGCTACTTCCAGAATAGTTATTGAAGTAGGAAATAAATAATTCCTGCTTTTATTGCCTATCCAAACTTCGATATTGCACTGCCTCCGAGATATGTTCGGACGATATAATTTCTTTGCCTGCCAAATCCGCGATTGTCCTTGAAACCTTGATAGCCCATACACAAATTCGCCGTATCTCTTTGTAATCAAGAGTTATCCACAGCAGTAGGAGAGGTTTTCCCTCCACAATAATTAAAATTATGATAGGCGGGATCCCGTATAATTTCAGATAGCTATGCTGGAGAACCTCTCTATCCAAGTGAAGATAATCGGGAAATTATTGATTTTTATCTCAATTTTAGACTTTATATTTTTGCCCTCTGTGATAAAATATATTACAGAGGGTTTTTGGTTAGGGTAAGATTATTATAATAAATAATAATCGATGATTTATATTTTATGGCCAAGGATAAAAGATTAATAAGGATAGCCATATGAACAAATTTTTATATAAACATGTTTATAGAGGGGTTGTAGAAAAAGATGGTAAAAAATACAAAAAATTTAAGAAAGTTCCACACCACCCTTTCTTAAAGAAATATAAAGCAATATTATTAGTATGTTTAATAACATTTATATTATGTTTAAGCATAGTCTTTTGGATTATTAATACCCCACCAATCGATAATAGCCAGCCTCAGATAGTATCGGAAGAAAGTTCAGGGTAATAACAGTTTATAAAATAGTAAGTAGCTGACGTTTAAGCGTCTCCTACGATATTTACCCCCAGCTTCTGTCTAAGCTCCGATACTGGATTGCCTCCGAGATATGTTCGGACGATATAATTTCTTTGCCTGCCAAATCCGCGATTGTGCGGGAGACTTTGATAATCCAAATACAAATTCGCTCTATTTTCCTTCGATAAAGATTGACTTCGATAAATTAATTAACGCTTAATGAGATTAGATATAAAACCAGCAGGGGCAGGGGTGTATAACTTTAGCTATACCGATAAATAATATTTATAACTATGGGCTCATGGTTTTGGATGGCGAAAAATTGCTTCTGTACAATAAAAAAAAAAAGCAAACATTCAGATAGAAACAGCTGCCATTGGAACAATACGCAATATATCATAAAAGCGAAACTCTATTGAACTACCTAGACTTTCAACAATGATAAAGTTTAAGCGAATTATTCCTAAAAAGATCAGGATGGATTTTTGGAGGTTAAAGGATAACCTACTTTCTCTTGGGGTTCGCGATGCGCTTCATTGTCTAAGAGTGCAAAAACCTTTGACAAAGTTACTGGGGCCTTACTATCAACAAAATTATAATAAGATAGAAATTAATATGACCTTCGACTGTAATGTCAAATGCATCAATTGCTCGCAGTCATGTCGCCAGGCACCCTCTAGCGAACAGGTCTCTATAGAGCAGATAAAAAAATTTATACAGGAAAGTATTCAGCAGGAAAGGAGATGGGAGCGTATCATACTTACCGGTGGCGAGCCGACATTGCATCCGTTACTTTTAGATGCTGTTAGTCTCCTCTTGGACTACAAAAGAAAATATTCTAACCAGACGAGCATAGATGTTTTTACGAATGGAAGCGGCATCGGAGTATCTAGGGTGTTAAGTAAGTTACCCGCTGAGATAGTGGTAAACAATTCAAATAAGTCATCCATTGTGAACATGTTTTATCCAATTAACATTGCTCCGGTAGATCTAAAAGAATACGAATATACCGATTACTCCAATGCCTGCGGCTTAGCTGAAAAATGCGGCTATGGGCTAAATTCTTATGGGTACTACTTTTGCGGAATCGCCGGAGGCATTGATAGGGTTTTTGGGCTGGATATCGGTAGAAAAGAAATGCCAATGATAGGTGATATACTAAAAGAACAAAGAAGCCAGTTATGTCGATATTGCGGTTTTTTCCAAAGAAAGTATAAACATAGCAATGAAGGAAAAATATCACGCACTTGGCATGAATCCTATGAAAATTATAAACGGAGTAAGCCACGGATGTCATATTATTGAAAAAATTATGTTAGCGCAAGAAGAGTGTTGAATGCTTCCCTTTTCCCATCCCAATCGGAAAATTAGGTTGGTTAGATGAAGAGCTTATCTATCAGAAAAAGTTTTCCGAACTCGAAGAAAATATCGTAACTGTAATATTAAAGGAAGTATTGGGTAAATAAATTCCATTACCATTGCCTATCCAAGCTTCTGTATTGTATTGCCTCTGAAATGTGTTCAGTGAGAATGGTTTCAGAGTTAGCTAAATCTGCGATAGTTCTCGAAACCTTTAATATTTTATCATAAGCCCTTGCCGATAACCCCAGCTCATTCATTGCCAGCTTCAATAATTCCTTAGCTTCATTATCAAGGATACAATATTTTTTAATCAGCTTAGTATTCATTTGGGCATTATAAAATACGCCTTCGGGCAAAAAGCGCTCTCTTTGGATATCCCGGGTTTTTTCAATCCGGGATTTAATCATAGCTGAAGGCTCAGCCTCCTTTGTTTCGCTTAATTCCTTATATCTTACTGAGGGTAGCTCTATATGGATATCAATTCTATCCAGAAGCGGGCCAGATATTTTACCAAGATAATGCTGGATTTTAGTAGTGCCGCAGGTACAGGCCCTTTTGGGGTCAGTATAATAGCCGCAAGGGCAGGGATTCATTGCTGCGACTAACGTAAAAGAGGCGGGGAATAGAAGAGATTTATTTATCCTGGAGACGCGGATTACCCCATCTTCTAAAGGCTGCCTGAGTGCTTCTAAGGCATCGCGGCGAAATTCCGGTAGCTCATCTAAAAACAAGACTCCATGATGGCTTAAGCTTATTTCTCCGGGAACAGGTATTGTGCCGCCGCCAACCAGGGCTACACTGGATATCCCATGATGCACAGAGCGGAATGGACGGGTTGAGATTACTCCATCTTTAATCGCTAGGGTTCCGGAAACCGAATGGATTTTAGTTACCTCTAATGCCTCTTCCAAAGTCAGATCCGGCATAATTGTGGGGATTCTTTTAGCCAACATCGTCTTCCCGCTTCCCGGCGGGCCGATCATCGCGATATTATGACCTCCGCTAACTGCTACCTCAAGAGCCCTTTTTGCCAAGTATTGGCCTTTAACTTCTGCAAAATCGATATTGTAATGACAATTTTCTTTGAACAGATTTTTTAGGTCTAATTTGAAGGGTTTAAATATCTCCGGTTGATGCAGAAATTCGACGGTTTCTTTAAGTGTCTTGATTGGCCAGACAGCTATATCAGAGACTACCCCTGCTTCTTTGGCATTTTGATTAGGGAGAACGATATTTTTTGGAGTAGATTTAGCGATAGCCATGGAGATGGGTAAAACCCCTTTGACCGGGCGTAAAGTCCCATCAAGGGCGAGTTCTCCCAAGATGCAATATTTAACTAACCGGCTATTATCTAACTGTTCAGTTGCCGCTAATATTCCTAAGGCGATAGGCAAATCAAAGCACGTGCCTTCTTTCTTTACTCCTGAAGGTGCTAGGCTTATGGTGATCCTTTCTGCCGGCCAGCTAAAGCCAGAATTTTTAATTGCCGATTTTACCCTCTCCCGGCTCTCTTTGATGGCAGAGTCAGGTAGCCCTACTACATTTACCGCTGGAAGCCCTCTGGTTACATCCACCTCTATTTCTACCGGGTAGGCTTCTATGCCCTGTAGCCCGTAACTTAAAACTTTAGCCAGCATATTTGTTACCTCCTTTACCTTAATAGACGTAGGGAAGAGTAAAATCTAACGATTAAATTCACTATATGTTTAACCGGGCAGGTAACTTAAGAAAACCCTTGTAATTTAAAGGCCCGGCTATATAATATAAAGCTACGAATGAAAGATGAGGTAGCTGTTCCATAATAATAGATAAGATGAAAAACATATTTTTAGAGATGTACCGGAACAAGATTTTGATGACCACTATTTCTGCCTGGTTGATTGCCCAGGCTATCAAAGTCATTCTGGGGATTATCCGGCAGAGAAAGTTTGATTTCCGTTGGTTTGTCGGTACCGGAGGTATGCCTTCATCGCATGCGGCAGGCGCCTCATGTTTAGCTATGGCTATGGGCCTGGAATACGGTTTTATTAGCCCTTATTTTGCCCTGGCCGCCGCTTTTGCCATTGTGATTATGTTTGATGCTCAAGGGGTGCGCCGGGCAACCGGGAGGCAGGCGCGTATTTTAAACAAAATAACTGAAGATATCTACTGGAAAGGTAAAATCCATGAGAACCGGCTGCGGGAATTAGTCGGACATACTCCTGTTGAGGTACTCGGCGGTTTTGTGGTGGGAGTAACCGTAGCTTTCTTAGCGCATTAGAGGAGGATTCGTGAATAAAAAACTTTTGCTAATCAGTATAGCAGTCTTAGTAATTTTAGTTATTGCTGTAATTTTCGCAGTTAACAATAAGGAAAAGGCAAGTTTAACCAGTCAGAAGAATACTGGCGGCGTTTCTGTTTCTGGCTTATTAAGCCAGGCCAAGAACCTTGTTGCTCAGGGAGACCTCCTGAGCGCTAAGACTATATACCAGAGTATGGTTAATGATTTTCCTAATTCAGCTGAAGTAACGAACTGGCAGAAAAAAATTGAAGATATCAATTTAAAATTACTCTTTTCCCCTGCCCTAACTGCCAAAAGCAGGCTTTATGAAATAAAACCCGGGGATACATTAACTAAGATTGCCCGGGAGTTTAAAACCACTGCGGATTTAATCAAAAAGAGCAATAACTTAAGCGATGATAAGATTATCCCGGGTAGGAAGATAAAAGTCTGGACCGCCGGCTTTAGTGTGCTGGTGGATAAATCCCAGAATATTTTGATCTTAAAAAGCGAAGAAGAAATAATCAAGACCTATATTGTATCTACAGGAAAAAATAATTCCACCCCCGTCGGTAATTTCAAGATCACCTCCAAATTAATCAACCCCACTTGGTTTAAGGCAGGCGCGGTTGTCTCGGCAGGTAGTCCGGAAAACATATTGGGCACCCGCTGGATGGGTTTTGACCTACCTAGCTATGGCATTCACGGCACTACCGAACCCCAAAGCCTGGGTAAACAGGTAACTCAGGGCTGCGTGCGCATGTCTAATAGCGAAGTCGAAGAATTATACACCATTATCCCCCTCGGCACAGAAGTTAGCATTGTTGACTAATTTAATTACCTTAAAATACTATGGCCGGACTTGATTTTGAAAAACCCATTGTGGAGTTAGAAAAGAAGATCCAGGAGCTCAAACACTTTATCCTTGAGAAAAAGATCGATCTTTCTTCGGAGGTGCGTAAACTTGAAGATAAGCTTGAGCATTTAAAGAAAGATACCTATACTAATCTTACTGCCTGGCAGAGGGTGCAATTAGCCCGGCATCCCCAGAGGCCTTATACTTTAGATTACATTAATTTATTGATGTCGGATTTTATCCAGATACACGGTGATAGATTATTTTCCGATGACAAGGCTATTGTTGCCGGGTTTGCTAAATTAGATAACGATAAGATTATTATTATCGGCCATCAAAAAGGCAGGGATACCAAAGAAAATTTAAGACGAAATTTTGGCTGCGCTCACCCCGAAGGTTACCGCAAGGCGCTTCGGGTTATGCAGTTGGCCGAGGAATTTGATTTACCGGTCATAGTTTTTATTGATACCCCCGGAGCTTACCCGGGTATAGGTGCTGAGGAGCGCGGGCAAGCCCAGGCCATCGCCCAGAATTTAAGGGATATGGCTTCTATGGCTACGCCGATAATTTCGGTAGTCATCGGCGAGGGCGGTTCAGGAGGAGCATTGGGAGTAGGAGTAGCTGACCGGGTTTTTGTTTTAGAGAATTCCTATTACTCGGTTATTTCTCCTGAGGGGTGTGCCGCGATATTATGGAAGAATGGCGCTAAGGCCCCTGAAGCAGCTGAAGTATTGAAGTTAACCGGAGAGGACTTGTTAAAATTGGGAGTTATTGACGGAGTGATCCCTGAGCCATTAGGCGGCGCGCACTGTAACCCCCAGCGCACGGCGGAAAACCTCAGAAGTACCATTACTAAAAACCTCAAAGAACTAAAAACACTGGCCAAAGAAGAATTATTGAAATTAAGATATAAGAAATTCCGCAGCATGGGGGTAGTGGGGTGATAGAACAGGAATTATTACTATTGGGCCTGCTTAGGGAAAGCCCCAAACACGGCTATGATATAAAGAATAAGATCAACCACATCCTCTTTTTATTTGCCGGAGTCCAGCTTAAATCAATATATTACCCTTTAAGAATAATGGAGAAGAAGGGTCTGGTGGTTAAGCGGATGACTAAATCCGGTAAGTGGCCAGTGCGCATGGTTTACGCCTTAACTTCAAAAGGTCAAAACCGTTTTAATGAATTATTAAGTAAGAGTCTGTTAGAATTAAAGCGGCCTCAGTTTAGCCTGGATCTAAGTTTGTATTTCCTGCATTACCTAAAGCCGCAGGCTGCCCGCAGGAGATTAGCAGCAAGGCTGCATATTCTTAATAAAATCTCCCGCGGTTTAGAACAAATGATAAAGGCTCAGGCCAAAAAGGGATCAACTTCTTTAAAGCGGATTCTTGACCATAACCTTAAGATGCTTAAAGCTGAGTCCGAGTTTCTTTCCGGGCTGATTAAAACTCTTTAATATGAAAAGTTTAGTGATTTATTATTCCCGTTATGGTAATACCGCTCGGGTAGCCGACGTGCTCCTAGAGGCCTTAAGGCAAAAAGGCGAAGCTTCGGCGATCGAGATAGAATACCTTAATCATAAACAGAATCTGTTTAGACGCGCATTCTTTAGGCTCTTGCCTACCCTGGTGCGTTTGGCACCGATTAATTCTGACCTTAAGCAGTATGATTTAATTTGTTTTGGCATCCCTGTTTGGGGAGGCCGGCCATCTGCTCCGATAACCAAATATCTTAGTCTAATTAAGCATATAGGCAAGAAAAAAGTCATCTGTTATTATGTTTATGGCTCAGAGATAAGCGCTCAACAGTGCGCTAAATATATAGAGAGAGTTTTATACAGAAAGGGCTGTTCCCTGGTGATCAATGCCTTTATACCCTGGGAAAATATAGATGACCAGTGGTTCTTAAGTAACGCCATAAACCAAGCCATCGCTTTAGCCACATAATCTACTTAAAAAATATCCCTAAAATTTCCTTGACAGGGCAGAGTTTTTTTCTTAAAATATAGTAAAATTTAAATAGTAAAATTTTACTATATTAAAAGAGGTACAGAGATGAATTGGGAGTCTAAGACCGAAGCCAAATTCCGCACGTTTGTCGCTAAGATCCCGGTTTTTCACCGGCATATCATGGAAGTGGCAGTAATTAAAAAAGCCGAAGAGAACGCCAAAGCAAGGGGCGCAAGTTTAATCGAAGAAGAGGATGTGGTGACCGCGTTTTTTTCTGATGTCCCCTCTCCGTTTTATAGCATGATGGTCAGGCTCTTAGAGCAGACCGGATTTGATTATAGAAAATACGGCTTCCCCAAAAGTAATTAAAGACTATGATTGCGGTAATCGGAGCAGGCGCTATAGGTTGTTTAGTCGCGGGTTATTTAAAACAAAAGGATGAAGATGTTGTTCTTATTGGCCGCTCGGATACAGTTGAAGCGGTCAAAAAAGAAGGCCTTAAGATTTACGGGGTAAGAGGCGATTTTGATATAGCGATTACCGCTTACCAACGGCTTTTTGCCAAGCCGCAATTGGTAATTTTAGCCACTAAGACCCAGGATATCGAAGAGGCCTTAAAAACAAATTTGGATTTTATTCAGGATTCACTTCTGATTACTACTCAGAACGGAGTTCAGGTAGATAAGATTGTAGCTAAATTTTTACCCGAAAAGAATATCCTCTCTAGTATCGTTATGTTCGGGGCAACTTATTTAGCGCCGGCTAAGATAATGCATAATTTTGAAGGCAGTTGGATTTTAGGGAAGCCTTTTGGTGGCGTATTGGATGATAAAGCCCTAAAGGTAAGCTTGATGCTGGATAAGGCTTTTCCGGTGGTTATCAGTAAAGATATAAAGGGGATGAAATACCTTAAGGTTTTTGTCAATGCCAATAATTGTATTCCGGCCATACTGGGAGTAAGTATGCAGGAGGCTTTTTCTGACCCCCAGATCAGCCGGATAAGCATTGCGATTTGGAAGGAAGGCTTTGATGTAATTTCAAAAGCAGGAGTAAAGCTTACTTCTCTTCCCGGATTTCCGGTGGAGAATATTACTAAACTTATTTCCTTGCCTTCACTTGAGGCAGCTAAGATCTTCTCGGGGATGATGACTAAATTAAGTAAAGACCCGCTCTATGGCTCGATATTACAAAGTATCAAAAGGGGGAGGGTTTCCGAGATTGATTATATTAACGGAGAATTTGTAAATTTAGCCAAAAATAATAAATTAAGCGTTCCCTTAAATGCCAAATTAGTGCGCATGGTTCATGAGGTGGAGGAGAGAAAAAAGTTTTTTACTCCCGAAGAGCTGCTTAATCACGTAAAGTTATTTTTAAATTAAAATGAACGAAATTAATACCCCCTTTCCTAAATTAAAACTTACAGTAACCGATGTTTTTGGGGAATGTTATCATGGCTATAAGATCGGCGATGAAATATCTTTGGAAGATTTTACCCATCCGCCAAAACATTTTTGCCTAGGTTTAGCCCATGCCCTATTTCCGGTGATTTATGCCTTAAGTTTCGGAGCCAAATTTCCTTTTCGGGATAACCAGCGTTCGCTTTTAGTGACCTGCCCTGATGGAGGGAAATTAGAATTCAAGGCGGAAATTCTGGATAAAGAAGGTAAAGCTGAAGTTATGCCTAAGGACCCGAATTTTAAAGGCCCGGCCCCCAAGAATATGGTTATTGAGGTAGTGAAGGCAAAAGGCAAGTGTACTTTTGGGTATAAACTGGGTGATAAATGGGAGACTGTAGGTTTAAAATGTATCCCTGGTTTCTGCGGCGCAGCTTTTCATACCGCATTTCCCGCGCTCTTTGCCTTAAATTTCGGGGCTAAGTTTTTCTTTATGCAGGATCCGGATTCAGTTGATACGGTAACCTGCCCTGACGCTGGGAATATTGTTTTTAAGGTTTCAAGAAAGAAAGAGGAGAAAAAATAATTTTATGAGTAAGCGCAGAGTAGTGATTACCGGCATTGGTGTAATCTCCCCTAACGGAATAGGTAAGGAGAATGTTTGGAAGGCAATGTCCAGCGGGAAATCCGGAATAAAATTAGTAGATGGTTTTGATGTCTCGGTATTTAATACCAAGATCGCCGCTGAAGCGCGCGACTTTGACCCTTTTAAATTAGGCCTGACTCACCAAGAAGTTATGCGTATGGATAGGTATGTGCAGTTTGGGGTGGTCGCCGGAAATATGGCATTCAAGGATAGCGGCTTGGATTTTTCTAAAGAGGATCCTTCCCGGATTGGCGTCTGCTTAGCTAACGCTATCTGCGGCACAAAATATATGGAGGAAGAATTTGCCTTAGTTACGGATGACGGTAAAAAGCCGATTGACCCCTCCAAAGTCCGGCCGGATCTTTATGACGCGGCAATGTTTAATACGCCTTCTATTGAGTTATCCTCAAAGTATGGGTTAAGGGGAGTCTGTAATACCCTTTCTACAGGTTGCACTGCCGGAACTGATTCTTTAGGGTTTGGTTTAGAGACCATTCAGGATGGAGAGCATGATATTATGGTTTGCGGAGGAGCGGAAGCGCCGATTACTCCGATTACCTTCGGTGCCTTTGATGTAGTCAATGTTTTATCAGTGCATAATGATAATCCCACAGCCGCCTCGCGGCCATTTGATAATCAGCGCGACGGTTTTGTTTTATCCGAGGGTTCAGGGATACTGATTTTGGAGGAATTGGGGCACGCTTTAAAACGCTCGGCAAGAATTTATTGTGAGGTTTTAGGATTTGGCACCAGCTGTAACGCCTTTCATATGACTGATCTTCCGGGAGACGGAGACGCAATGACTAATTGTATAACCTTAGCCTTAAAAGATTCCGGGCTAAAACCCAGAGAGATAGATTATATTAATGCTCATGGTTCATCCACCAAGATGAATGATATATTTG
>JAPLLQ010000116.1:13728-15943 GCA_026387485.1 Candidatus Omnitrophota bacterium
AGATGAATGCTATATTTGAAACTAATGCCTATAAAGCGGTCTTCGGAGATTACGCCTATAAAATGCCGATCAGCTCTTTAAAGTCAATGATCGGCCATCCTCTGGCTGCAGCAAATGCCGTGGAATTGACGGTTTGCTCAATGATTTTTGAAAAAAACATCCTCCCTCCGACGATAAATCAGGAGGAAAAAGACCCTCTTTGTGACCTTTATTATATCCCCAATAAAGCCATAGCTAAAAAAGTAGATACAATTATGAAGACCAGTAGCGGTTTTTCAGGAATTCACTCGGCATTAGTTTTAAGGAGATACAATGGATAAGATTGCGGTCACCGGACTTGGGGTAGTTACTCCTTCAGGCATAGGAAAACGGCAGTTCTGGGCGAATATCAAGGCCGGCCGTTCATTTATCAAAGAGATTACCCGTTTTGATGCCTCAAAATACCCTGCGCATATTGCCGGACAAATCGATGATTTAGAAAAATACAGCCATGTTTCAGAAAGGCTGCTTAAAAAAATAGATGCCTTTAGCCATATGGCTCTTATTGCCGCGGAGATGAGCCTGCAGGATGCCGGGATTAATATTAAGAATGAAGACCCGAACTTAGTCGGTATATTTTTAGGGAATGCTATTGGTGGTTGGCTTTATGCCGAGACCGAGCTACGCGATTTATATATTGAAGGCCGTGAGGGGGTTTCTCCTTATATGGCTTCAGCCTGGTTTCCGGCAGCGCCTCAAGGCCAGGTTTCTATTTATTACGGGATCAAAGGCTTTAGTAAAACTGTGGTTGCTGACCGGGCTAGTTCTTTAATGGCTTTAGGCTATGCCAGAAAGATTTTAGCCAAAGAAAAATTAAATATGATTTTATCCGGAGGTATGGAAGCACCGGTTACTCCTTATGCGCTTCTATGCTGTAACACCTATGGCGCTCTCTCTACGAATAATACCCATCCCGCAAGCGCCTACCGGCCCTTTGATTCAAAACGTGATGGTTTTGTCATCGGCGAAGGTTCAGGTATAGTGGTGATGGAGGGGATCGAGCGGGCTAAGAAACGTAATGCCAATACCTATGCTTATATTTCAGGTTACGGCACCAGCTGCGACGGGGTTGACAGGATTAACCCTGCTTCAGACGGAAAAGAACTAGCTAGGGCAATTCAGATGGCATTAGATGACGCGAGAGTTTCTGCAGAGAAGATAGATTATATAAGTTTAGATGGTCTGGCAGTTAGTATTTGGGATGATTCTGAGATTAAGGCGATAAAAAGCGTATTTGGCAGCCGCTCTAAAAATATTCCTTTAAGTTGCCCGAAATCAATGTTCGGTAATTTGCTGGGCGCCTCAGGAGCAGTTGATTTAATAACTACTATACTTGCCATGGAACATTCTCTTGTGCCGCCGACGATAAATTTAGAAGAACCGGCAGTAGAGGGTTTAAATTATATCACCAAGCAGGCTAAGGAATATAATATAGGTAAGGCCTTAATCATCTCGCGCGGAAGGGGCGGGATTAATTCGGTGTTGGTAGTTGAGAAAGGGGAAAAATAATGAAAATTTTATTTGTTATGCCAAAAGTCGGTGCTTGGGCAACGCATGGGATACATCGTTCACCAAACCAGCTCTATGCGCATTGGGCAGCTTATGTGCGTGAAAGAGGTTATGAGGATGTTGCGGTTATAGACGGAAAGGCGGATCAGATTCCCATGGAGCAATTGATTGAACAGGTAAAGCTGAAAAATCCGGATATTGTAGTAATGGGTGAGCAGCTGCATGGTTATGGAGGGTACGGAGTTTTACGTCATTTCAAGGATGCCGCGGTTGGTATCAAAAAAGTTCTGCCTAAGACTAAAATAGTCTTGGGAGGTTTGTGGTATTCCGCGATGCCTGTGCCTACCTTAGAAGATAACCCGGGAGTCGATTTTGTGGTTATGGGTGAAGAGGAGTCATTTGGAGACTTGATTGAAGCAATAGACAAAAATAAACCGCTTAAGGATGTAGGAGGAGTTACCTCGCGCGTTGATGGTCGGATTGTCATGGGTCCGCATAAGCCTCTGATGGAAGATTTGGATAAACTTCCCCTCCCCGCCTATGATTTGTTCCCGATGGATAAATATGTCGGTCATACATACTGGAAGCCGTTTGTGGATATGGTTACTTCCCGCGGTTGCCCTTCAGCTTGTACATTCTGCTATGAATGGGATCAGTTTGACCCGCG
>JAPLLQ010000114.1:0-1708 GCA_026387485.1 Candidatus Omnitrophota bacterium
GGAAGAAATATTGAAGCCTTAAAAGCGGATATAATTGTCATGCGGCATAATTGCTCCGGAGCAGCTCTGATGTTAGCCCGGCATGTCAATATCAGCGTAGTCAATGCCGGAGATGGCTGGCATGAGCATCCCACCCAGGCGTTGCTAGATATTTTTACTTTAAAAGAAAAATTAGGCCGGATTGAAGGGCTTAAAGTAACTATTGTCGGCGATATCGCTCATTCGCGGGTAGCCCGCTCAAATATCTGGGGTTTGACTAAACTGGGAGCTGAGGTTATGGTTTGCGCTCCTAAAATTCTCATTCCTCCTGCCATAGAAGAGACGGGTGTGCAGGTGACTAATGATATAGATGAAGCCCTAAAAAATGCCGATGCGGTGAATGTCTTAAGGATGCAGTTTGAACGCGACGGAGAAACTGCTTTTCCCAAACAGCTGGAATATTTTAAGGAGTTCGGGATTACCGAAGAGAGGTTGGAAAAAGCCAAGAAAGATATTGTGGTAATGCACCCTGGGCCGATTAACTGGGGGATTGAGATGTCTAGCGAAGTTGCTGACGGGTTAAATTCAGTAATATTGGAGCAGGTAACTAACGGGATTGCCGTGCGCATGGCAGTCTTATTTTTAGTGGCCCAAGCCAGGGACGGTTCTCAAGAGAATAATGAAAATACTCATTAAAGGCGGCAGGGTCATTGATCCTGCGAATAATTTAGAGGAAATTTGCGATATCCTGATTGAAGGTAGCAAAATTTCTAAAGTCGCTAAGAATATCAAGGTTGATGCGGAGAAGGTGATTGATGCTGTCGAAAAAATAGTTATGCCGGGACTGGTAGATATGCATGTGCATTTAAGGGAGCCGGGCCGGGAAGATAAAGAGACTATCTGTAGCGGTACTAAAGCCGCGCTACACGGCGGAGTGACTACGGTATTAGCTATGCCTAACACTGATCCGGCAATTGATTCTGCAGAACACGCTAAACTACTTAAGGATTTAATCCATAAAACTGCCAAAGCTAATGTGTTAATCTGTGGGGCGATAACTAAAGAGCGAGCCGGAAAAGAAATTATAGATATAGCTAAAGTGAAAAAAGAGGGCGCAATTGCCTTGTCTGATGACGGCGCATCAGTTGATTCTGGCCAGATTATGCTGGAGGTTTTAAAAGAAGCCAAAAAAGAGAATATTTTGATTATCTGCCACTCTGAAGATAAACAGCTTTCCGCAGGAGGCGTAGTGAATTTAGGGTTTACTTCCACCCGCTTGGGCTTAAGGGGCATCTCAAAGGAGTCTGAATATAAAAGAGTAGCCAGGGATATTGAACTGGCGGAAAAAACCGGGGCAGCAGTGCATATTGCCCATCTTAGTTGTGCGGAGTCAGTAAAAATAATTGCTGAGGCTAAGAAAAGCAAGGTTAAAGTAACTTGCGAGACCGCGCCGCATTACTTTGCCTTGAACGAAGAAGCGGTTTTAGGGTATGATACTAATTTTAAAATGAATCCAGCATTAAGGGCTGAAGAGGATATGTTGGCGATTCAAAAAGGTTTAGCCGACGGAACAATAGATGCAATTGCTTCAGATCATGCCCCGCATACCGAGAATGAAAAAGATATTGAGTTTGAACGGGCAGAGTTTGGGATAACCGGTTTAGAGACGGAATTAGCAGTGGGTATTACCGAGTTAGTTGGTAGGAACCTATTAGATTGGAGTGGATTA
>JAPLLQ010000114.1:1746-3990 GCA_026387485.1 Candidatus Omnitrophota bacterium
TTGGAGTGGGCTCGTTAGAAAGATGGCGCTTAATCCGGCTAAGATTCTAGGAATCAGTAAAGGGACATTAAGTATTGGGGCTGACGCGGATATGATTATAGTTGACCCCAAGCAGGAGTGGGTAGTGCAAAAGGAATACTTCTTATCTAAGTCTAAAAATTCAAGCTTTATCGGAAGAAAGCTTAAAGGTATAGTTGAGTACACAATTTGTCAGGGGAAGCTTTATAAATGGAATTCATAGCTGATTTTCACATTCATTCTAAATACTCCCGGGCCACCAGCCGGAACATGGATATCAAACATTTGGCGGAATGGGCCAAGCGAAAAGGAATTACCCTGATGGGTACCGGCGATTTTACACATCATTTGTGGCTGGAAGAATTAAAGCATAATTTAGAAGACTGCGGAAATGGTTTATATAAATATGAGGGAGTTTATTTTATTTTAAGTGCCGAAATCAGCAGTATTTATTCAAAAAACAACCGGACCTACCGTATTCACAATGTTATTCTCAGTCCTTCGCTTAAAACCGTGGATAAAATTAATGAAAAGCTTGGCCGGATAGGAAATCTAGCCAGTGACGGCCGGCCAATCTTAGGGTTAGATGCCGCGGAATTGGCCCGGATTGTTTTTGATATTAATGAAAACTGTATGCTTGTACCCGGGCATATCTGGACTCCTTGGTTCTCAGTCTTTGGTTCGATGTCCGGATTTGACCGGATTGAAGATTGTTTTGAGGAGCAGACTTCCAAGATCTTCGCGCTTGAAACCGGATTATCCAGCGATCCGTTAATGAACTGGCGGTTGAGTAAACTGGATAAATTTACTTTAATTTCAAACAGCGATTCGCATTCTCCGCAAAAGATCGGACGAGAAGCGAATGTTTTTAATTGCGAGCTGGATTATCAAACTATAAGAGAAGTTTTAAAGACTAAAGACAAGAAAAGATTTTTATATACAATAGAGTTTTTTCCCGAGGAGGGGAAGTATCATTTTGACGGCCATCGGCTCTGCGGCATCCGTTGGTCGCCTAAAGAGACCAAAGAACATAATGGCAAATGCTCAAAGTGCGGAAAGCCGGTAACTGTCGGCGTGGTTAACCGGGTTGAAGCATTGGCTGACCGGCCAGAGGGTTTTCAGCCGGACAACGCTATACCCTTTAAGCACCTGATTCCTTTAGATGAAATTATTGCTGAGGCAAAAGGTGTAGGTAAAACCAGCCTAGCTGTAGAGAGGGATTATTTAAGCTGCGTAGCTAAGTTTGGCACCGAGTTTGAAATATTAATGCGCGCCTCAAAAGCGGATTTAGTTAAGGGCTTGCCGGCTAAAATTGCCGAAGGGGTTTTAAGGGTACGTGAAGGTAAAGTTAATATCAAGGCAGGTTTTGACGGAGAGTACGGAATAGTTTCTATTTTTGGCGACGAAGAAAAACGAGCCAAGAACGAAGAACAGTTAAGTTTATTTTAATGCGCCTGTAGCGCAACGGATAGCGCACTAGCCTCCGAAGCTAGTGGTGCAGGTTCAATTCCTGCCAGGCGCAATAATTAGGGACGGTTCTCAACTCAAAGCAGAACTGTCCCCTAAAAAGGGACACTTTTAGATTAATTTGAGAACCGTCCCTAACCTAAGGAAGATATGCGGAAAAGAGTGGTGGGAGTAATCGGTGGGCATGATTGTACTAAGGAAGTGGAGCAAATTGCCCAAGAATTAGGCAAAAAACTGGGTAAAGTGGCGGAAATACTCGTTTCTGGTGGCTTAAGTGGAACAATGAAGGCGGTTTGTTCTGGTTTTAAGGCTGCCGGTGGTGTAACTATAGGTATTTTACCAGGTTATGATAAAAATAATGCTAATGAATTTGTAGATATTGCTATTCCTACAGGCCTGGGCTTAGCCAGAAATGTGCTGGTGGTCAAGGCTGCGGATGTAGTTATTGCGCTTCCGGGGAGAGCTGGGACGCTCTCCGAGATTGCTTATGGTCTACAGTTTGGTATACCAGTAATCAGTCTTGATTCTTGGGATATACCGGGAGTGATTAAAGTTAAGACAGTTGAGGAAGCAGTTATTAAAGTAAAAGAATTTCTCGGAAGGAGTAGTTAATGAAAGCAATATTAATGTTAGAAGATGGAAAAAGTTTCTCCGGTGAATCCGTTGGCGTAAGTGGAGAGAAGATCGGAGAGGTAATTTTTAATACCGCGGTAATTGGTTATCAGGAGATGATCACTGACCCGGCGAATGCGGGAAAGA
>JAPLLQ010000114.1:4005-14016 GCA_026387485.1 Candidatus Omnitrophota bacterium
ATTCTGGTTTTAACCTATCCTTTAATCGGAAATTACGGTTGCGCGCCCAAGTTTAATGAATCAAAGAATGTTTGGGTGGCGGGGTTGGTGATTAAAGAAAAATCGCGGATTTATTCTAACTGGCAGGCCAAGGAGAGTTTTGATGATTTTATTAAGCGGCAGAAGTTAATTACAATACAGGGAATAGATACTCGGACTTTAGCTGTCCACTTAAGGCAACATGGATCAATGTTGGGGATTATCTCTACCAACATTTCTGACTCAAAGGTATTATTGAGTAAAATTGTTGCTTTTCACAAAGCTGGCTCAAAAAGTTTACTGCCGAAAATCTCGGTTTCTAAGCCGGCCCGCGCTGGCCAACCTAAAGCTAAGAAACATATTGCGCTATTGGATTTGGGAATAAGCCAGAGTATATTAAAACAACTAGAAATTCTAGATTTGGCAGTTACCCTCCTGCCTTACAATACTTCTGTTCAAGAAATCTTACGCCTTAAGGCGAAGGGGTTAATTATATCCAATGGCCCGGAGGAGGATTTGGGGTTAAAGGATCTAGTTGAACGGATAAAACCATTGGTAGGTAAATTGCCCATACTGGCTATCTCGACGGGAGCTCAGGTTTTAGCCCGGGCATTAGGGGCTAAGGTAAATAAACTAAAAATCGGGCATCGGGGAGTGAATTATCCAATGAGTAATCCACTGACTTATAAAGGAGAGATTACTGTGCAGAATCATGGTTACGTCGTGGATAGCGAATCTTTAAGCAAGATAAAAAATGTAAAAATTACCGGCTATAACTTAAATGACCGTACAGTTGAAGAGTTTGAGAGTAGAAAGAATAAATTCATTGGGGCGCAGTATATTCCGGCTAGCCCGGGTTTTGCAGAGGTTAACCCGGTGTTTAAAAAATTTATTAAAATACTTAAGAAGGAGTAATAAATGCCCAGACGAAAAGATATCAAAAAAATTCTAATAATCGGTTCAGGCCCGATTGTCATCGGACAGGCCTGCGAATTTGATTATTCCGGCTCACAGGCTTGCAAAGCCTTAAGGGAAGAAGGGTATCACACCGTCCTTATTAATTCTAATCCGGCAACGATTATGACTGACCCGGGGATGGCCGATGTTACCTATATAGAGCCTTTATCAGTAGAGATAGTTACTAAGATTATCGCTAAGGAGCGGCCGGACGCGATTCTACCGACATTAGGCGGACAGACTGGTTTAAACTTAGCTTTCTTTTTGATGAAGGAAGGAGTTTTAAAAAGATACGGGGTAGAATCAATTGGCGCTTCAGTTAGCGCCATATCCTGCGCCGAAGACCGCGAACTTTTTAAGAAAGCGATGTTAGAGATCGGCGTAGATGTGCCCAGGAGCGGGATCGCTACAACTGTTGGAGAAGGAATGAAGATCGGTTTAAATATAGGCTTTCCTCTTATCTTGCGGCCGGCATATTGTTTAGGTGGAAGCGGCGGTTCAATTGCCTATAATAAAGAGGAACTCGAGAAATTCCTGGCTAAGGGTATTGAAACCAGCCCGGTGCATCAGATATTGGTAGAGCAGTCGGTCTTAGGCTGGAAGGAAATTGAGTTTGAGGTTATGCGCGACTGCGTTGATAATGTGATTATGATTACCTCAATGGAAAATGTTGATCCGATGGGTGTGCATACCGGCGATAGCATTGTGGTTGCTCCGGCTCAAACTTTAACTGCCGAGGAGTATACTAATTTCGTAAATTTATCCAAGCGGATAATCCGCAGAGTGGGTATCTCTGGCGGAGGTGCCAATATCCAATTTGGCCAGAATCCTGATAACGGCCGGATCGTGATTATTGAAGTTAATCCCCGGCTCTCCCGTTCCTCTGCTTTGGCTTCTAAAGCAACTGGTTTTCCGATTGCCCGGGTAGCCACAAAATTAGCAATTGGCCTGACTCTGCCCGAAGTAATGAACCAGATTACCGGCAAGACCACCTCCTTTTTTGAACCAACGGTAGATTACTGTGTATTTAAAATCTGCCGGTTTACTTTTGAAAAATTCCCCCGGGCCGAGAGAGTCCTGAATACTTCAATGAAAGCAGTTGGCGAAGCAATGTCGATCGGCAGGAATTTTAAGGAAGCGTTTCAGAAAGGGATCCGTTCTATCGAAATATCCCGTTTTGGTTTTGGTGCGGATGGTAAAGATAAAATTAGCGATGAGCAGTTGAAAAATCCGGATAACGGCCTGCTCAAATCAATCAAAGATAAGATCCGTATCCCTAATGACGAAAGGCTTTTTTACATACGTTATGCGTTTAAGGCCGGGATTACAATCGATGAATTATATGAGCTTTCGCATATTGACCGCTGGTTTCTGGATAATATGAAACAATTAGTAGAGTTGGAAGAGAAGGTTAAAAAATTTGCCAATAATAAGGTTGATGATGAAGTCAAGATTCCCGTAGAAATACTAGTTGAGGCCAAAAAAGACGGTTTCTCTGACCGGCAATTGGCGTTCCTGTTAAATAGCAAGGAGGATAAGGTGCGGGAGCTGCGTAAAAAACATAAAGAAAAGGCGGTTTATAAATTAGTCGATACCTGCGCCGGAGAGGTAAATGCCAAGCAGCCTTATTTTTACTCTACCCGCGAGACCACTGATGAAGCCCGGCCGAGCAAAAATAAAAAAGTGATTATTTTAGGAGGCGGGCCAAACCGGATTGGCCAGGGGATTGAGTTTGATTACTGTTGTTGCCATGCTGCCTATGCCTTAAAGGAGGAAGGCGTAGATAGCATTATGGTTAATTGTAATCCTGAGACCGTCTCAACTGATTATGATACTTCTGACAGGTTATATTTTGAGCCCTTAACCTTTGAGGATATCATGAATATTATTGAATTGGAGAAACCAATGGGTGTAATTGTCCAGTTTGGAGGACAGACTCCGCTTAATCTGGCAGTACCTTTGCGCAAAGCCGGAGTCCCTCTTCTGGGTACTTCCGCAGAGAGTATTGATATTGCCGAGGATAGGAAGCGTTTCAAGGCGATGTTGCATAAATTAGAACTCTTACAACCTGAGAACGGCACAGCTTTTAATTTCCAGGAGGCCAAAGAAGTAGCCCGAAAAATCGGTTATCCGGTTTTAGTCCGGCCTTCTTATGTTTTAGGTGGACGGGCAATGGAGATAGTTTATGAAGAAAATACTTTAGAAAAATTTATCAAAGAAGCAGCTGAGGTTTCCGGAGAACATCCGGTGCTGATTGATAAATTCTTAGAGGATGCTATTGAAGTGGATGTGGATTTAATCGGCGACGGAGAAACCTTTGTCATCGGCGGGATTATGGAGCATATTGAAGAAGCCGGGATACATTCCGGAGACTCGGCAATGAGTCTACCTCCCTATACACTCTCCCTGGATATCTTAAATAAGGTCCGTCAGACAACTTATAAGATGGCCAAAGAATTAAATGTTGTCGGCCTGATGAATGTGCAATACGCGATTAAAGATGAAAAAGTCTATGTTCTGGAAGTAAACCCCCGGGCTTCAAGGACAGTGCCTTTTGTTTCCAAGGTAATCGGTGTAGCTTTAGCCAAGTTAGCCACCAAAGTTATGCTGGGCGAGAAATTAAAGGATTTAGGGTTTACTCAGGAGATTATTCCTAAGCACGTGGCAGTGAAAGAGTCAGTCTTTCCCTTTAACCGCTTCCCGGGCGTGGATGTAATCTTAGGCCCGGAGATGAAATCTACCGGTGAAGTTATGGGTATAGATAAGGATTTTGGCCGGGCTTATATTAAAAGCCAGATTGCCGCCGGTCAAAAACTGCCTAAAAAGGGGAATGTGTTTATCTCAGTGCGCGATAAAGATAAGCGCACGATTATTTTTGTGGCGAAGAAATTACAAGATTTAGGATTCCATATTTACGCCACTTCAGGCACAGCTGCCGCCTTAGAAAAGAGCAATATCCAAGTCAGGCTCTTGCCGAAGATTACCGAAGGTAGGCCGAATATTCTGGATTTGATGAAGGATGGGAAAATCCAAATGGTGATTAATACGCCATCAGGGAGAATCCCGCGTCAGGATGAAGTCAAAATCCGCTCGCATGTCATCCTTTACAATATTCCTTATACTACTACTATATCAGGAGCCCAGGCAACGGTAAACGGGATTGAGGCAATGATGAGAAAAGACTTAGGGGTAAAATCATTGCAGGAATATCATAAAATAAAGGGTAAAAAGAAAAGTAAGTAATATGCCGGAACTACCGGAAGTCGAAACTATAAGGCGTGATTTAGAAAAAGTAATCGTGGGTAAGAAAATCACCGAGGTTTGTATTCATAATCCCACAGTGATTAGAGAGCCATCGCTAGCGCTTTTTAAAAAAGGCCTTGAGGGAGCTTCAGTTAAAAATATCCTGCGCAAGGCCAAGCTTTTGATTTTGGAATTATCCAATGGGAAATCGCTGGCAATCCATTTGAAGATGACCGGTCAATTGGTCTATCCCGGGGATGGCAAAAAGAGCCGGGTTAGCTTTAAGTTGGCCAATGGTAAATACCTTGATTTCAATGACCAGCGGCTCTTTGGTGAATTGCGGCTACTTGATAATTGGCGCTCTTTAAAATTCATTCAGGAGTTAGGGCCTGAACCTTTTGATTTGGATTTAACAAAATTTAAGCAGATGCTTAAAACTAAGAAGACTAAAATTAAGCCCTTACTTTTGGATCAAACGTTTATCTCAGGGATCGGTAACCTTTATGCTGCCGAGATACTCTTTAGGGCTAAAATTCATCCGCAACGTCCAGCTCAAAGTTTATCCAGTAAAGAAAAAGAGTTACTTTTTAGCCAGATAAAAAAAGTTCTAAGCGAAGCTATAAAATACGGCGGCTCTTCTGTGGATGACTATGTCCGGGTCTCCGGGAACAAAGGAGATTATGTTAAGTACCACAGGGTATATAACCGTCAGGATCAATCATGTTTAGTTTGTAAGACCCCGATAAAAAGAATTAATTTAGGAGGGAGAGGCACTTATTTTTGCCCCAAGTGCCAGAAGTAAAAGATGAAGCAGCGTATTAAAATACATGGATTACTGATATTTTTTAGTGTATTGGCAATTATCGTTTTCCCAAAAGTTTTCCTGCGCCTCGGACATCCAACTTTTTCCGATTATCTATTATCAACTTTAGGCATAGCGTTTGTGCTTTTAGGCCAGATTTTCAGGCTCTCTAGCCGTGGGTTTAAATCCAGTCAGTCAAAAAACGGAGGAGCGCTGGTAGAAGGTGGGTCATACAGCCTGGTGCGTAATCCCATGTACTTAGGTATATTTTTAATCGGTCTTGGGTTGGTAATGATGCTTTTTAAATGGTGGGCGATCGCAATATTCTTGATTTTTTTTGTCCTTATCTATATCAGGCTTATTTTTCAAGAAGAGAAAAAACTGTTACAGGTATTCCCCGGAGTTTATCAGGCCTACCGGGCAAAAGTCCCGGCGCTCATTCCTTCGTTTAAGATGTTAGCCAAAACAGAAGTGAGTGTTTACCTGCCTTTAAAATTTTCTTGGATAGAGAGAGAAATAGGTTCCATATCCGCAGTACTCTCATTCGCTATTTTGGTGCGGTCTTGGGAAAACTTTATTGGGGGCGGGCGTATCTTTTGTATTCAGAGACTCGTAGTATTGTTAATGATGATTATTTTGGCCATAGGGCTAGCCGCCTATTTAATCAAAAAAACTAATGAAAATACAAAAAGTCTTTAATCTAAAATCAAAAATCCTTTCTAATAAGAAAGTCGGCGAGCACTACTGGCATTGTTTACTGGAGACACCGGAAATTGCTAACCATGCCCTTGCCGGGCAATTTGTGAGTATACGTCTTTCAGGGGGTGTTATCCCGCTTTTAAGAAGGCCGTTTAGTATACATAAGGTTAATGGCCGTAATATAGAAATTCTTTATGAAGTTATCGGCCAGGGAACCAAGATGTTTTCAGGAAAAAGGACAGGAGAATATTTAGATCTAATCGGGCCTTTAGGCAATGGTTTTAATTATGGGTTACGGACTACTAGCTACGAGTCGCAGATTCTCGTTGCCGGAGGGATGGGAGTGGCGCCAATGGTTTTTCTGGCTAAAAAATTAAGTCCCGGCAGAACCCTGGTTTTAATCGGAGCAAGAAAGAAGCGCCAGATTCTTTGCGAAAAAGAGTTTAAGAATTTAGGATGTAGTGTTAAAATAGCTACGGATGACGGCTCCACAGGTTTTAAGGGCAAAGTTACCGATTTGTTAAGGTCTTTACTATCGACTATTTACGCCTGTGGGCCTAAGCCGATGTTAAGAGAGGTTAGCCGTATATCTAAAGAATTTAAAATTCCGGCTGAGATTTCTTTAGAAGAGCATATGGCTTGCGGAATCGGCGCTTGTTTAGGTTGCGTAGTAAAAACTAAAACCGGGGTTAAGAGAGTTTGCAAAGAAGGTCCGGTATTTAATGCGGATGAAATAGCTTGGTAGATCCCTTGTCTGCCTGCGGCGGACTCGGGATCAATTTCCGACTAGGAATAGCGGGAAATTGAGGAGGGGAAAAGATGTCCGAAAAACCTTTTATTTCTATAATCATCCCGGTGAAGAATTTTGAGCGTACTATTGAGAAAACCTTTGGTTATTTACTCAACCTAGATTATCCTAACGAATCTTGGGAATGGGTTATTGCCGACGGCGGATCAACGGACAAGACTATAGAAATTATTAAAAGCTGGCAGAAAAAGTACTCTTTTATTAAATTAGTTGAAACACCCAATTGTCCCTCTCCCGGATTTGCCCGTAATAAAGCCTTGGAGGTCGTTAAAGGTAATTTCCTGTTTTTTACCGATGCAGACTGCGCTCCGGATAAGAATTGGATCAACGAAATGCTTAAACATTTCGCAGCAGATCCTAAAATTGCCGCAGTTGGCGGCGAAGTCTACACTTTAAAGGTTGACCCCGAGAATTTAGTCGAGGCTTGGTGCCAACACTTTAGGTTTAATATGGTTTCTCCGCGCTATGGTTTTATTAAAGAGGGGTATTATCCGGATTTTCCTAAAAATCCCAAGCCGACAGATATTGGCGGCCACAAAGGCTATTTTTTTGGCACCTGCAATGTCGCTTACCGTAAGAGCGCACTGGATGCAATGGGGGTAAAGTTCTGGGAAAGGCCCACCGGAGAGGATATGAATTTAAGCTATGAATGCAGGAGCAAAGGTTATAAATTTTATTTTGCGCCTAAGGCTAAAGTTGACCATATGCATCGGGCAGATATGAAAGCCTTAAGAAAGGTCTGGGTTACCTACGGACAAGCGCACCTTCCTTTAATTGATAAATATGTGCAAAAAAAAGACTTAGAGGTTATTTTACAGTTTTTTAAAGGGGCACCCTCTTTTATCCTGCCCTTTCCGTTAAGGGGTTTCGTATATTTAGGAAATTTTCATCTGATGCATATTTTTGCTTTCTGCTCTATACTAGGGTTACTCTTTAGTTTTATTCTTTCTAGCCTCTGGATAAAATTATTTACCTTAGTAGCGTTTCTCCTAACCTTTTATTTTGCTTATCAGTATGTGAAATGGAATTTTAGCATGGAGCCGAAAAATAAATTTTTGCTTTGGTGCAAGATGAAATACCTTACAAACTTAAGCTTTATTCAGGGCGGATTAAAAGATTTTTGGAAGTATAAAATTATTTGCATCGAACCAAGCTTTTAATAAGGAGGAAGCGATGAATTCTTTATTATATATTTTATTAGGTTTATTAGCGGGAATATTAAGCGGTTTATTTGGTATCGGGGGAGGAACAATTTTAATTCCCGCTTTGATATTTATATTCGGTTTAACCCAGCATCAAGCCCAGGGTACAACTTTAGCGGTGATGATTCCACCGGTGGGCTTACTAGCTGCTTGGCGCTATTGGCAGGCTGGAGATATCAAGGTATCAATAGCAGTATTTATCTGCTTGGGGTTTCTGATTGGAGGTTTGTTTGGGGCAAATTTTGCTCAAGGTATTGCCGGGCCGCAGCTTAAAAAGTTATTCGGGGTATTTTTACTGGTTATTTCTCTCAGCATGATTTTGGGGAAATAAAATATGCATTCAAAAATCAAGGTTAATTTAGGGAAGTTAAAATTAAAAAATCCGGTTATGGTTGCCTCGGGGACATTTGGCTATGCCAATGAGTTTAAAGATCTGTTGGATTTAAAGAAACTAGGCGCAATAGTTACTAAGACCATAACTATAAAACCCAGGGTAGGCAATCCCATGCCGCGGACCTGCGAAACACCTGCGGGGATGCTTAATTCTATCGGCTTGGAGAATCCGGGAATAAAGATTTTTCTTCAAGATAAACTTCCTCTTTTAAAAAGAATCGGTATTCCTGTAATTGTGAGTATTGCTTCTGAAGAGAGCCCCGAAGAATTTGTGATACTTGCCCGGGCCCTGGATAAAATCACAGGAGTAGCAGCTATCGAATTAAATATCTCTTGCCCGAATATCCAAAAAACAAAACTTATTGCTCAAGATGGGCAAGCGACATATGATTTAGTTAGTAAAGTGCGCAAGGCAACTAAAAAACCAGTAATTACCAAATTATCACCCAATGTCAGCTCCATTAGCGAGATTGCTCAGGCAGCTGAAAGCGCAGGAAGTGATGCTGTTTCTTTAATCAATACGCTCTACGGGATGAGTATAGATATTAAGCAAAGAAAATCAAAACTTGCTAGCCTAACCGGAGGCTTAAGCGGCCCGGCAGTGCGTCCGGTAGCAGTAAAGATGGTTTGGGAGGTTTATAATAAAATTAAGATTCCTATTATCGGGATGGGTGGTATAATGTCGGCTCAAGATGCGTTGGAATTTATTATTGCCGGGGCAAGCGCAATAAGCATAGGCACAGCGAATTTCGTTAATCCCGGAGCAGCGGTAGAGATTGCAAGTGGCATAAAAGAATATTTATCCGCAAACAAGATTAAGGATATCAAAGAATTAACAGGGTCCTTAAAGATATGAAACCGAAAGCGCAGATAATTTTGGCTTTAGATGTAGATGATTTAGCTCGAGCCAGATATTTCGTAAATAAACTCTACCCCAAGATAATCTCAGCTTTTTACAACCTGTGGCATCAAGGCGATTGAGATGGTACGTAAAAAAGGAGCTGAAGTTTTCCTGGATTTTAAATTTTTTGACATACCGAATACTGTAGTCCAGGCAGTACGTTCGGCAGTGCGGCATAAAGTTAAAATGCTCACTCTGCATATTTTAGGCGATGAGGAGATGATTAGAGCCGCAGTTAAGGCAGCTAAAGATGAAGCACGGAAACTCAAGGTCAAGAGGCCGTTATTAATCGGAGTTACGGTTCTAACTAGCAAAGAAGCAAAGTCCAGCGACGTTTTAGTTTTAGCGAAAATGGGATTAGAGTGTGGTTTAGATGGCGTGGTTTGCTCTGCGCAAGAGGCAGAGTTTTTAAGAAATAACCTAAAGAGAAAATTCATTATGGTTACCCCCGGCATCAGGTCTAATTTAACAGCTAAGGGTGATCAGAAAAGAACCGCTACCGCAGCTAGCGCTATTGCCGCGGGGAGTAATTTTCTAGTGGTGGGCCGGCCGATATTAGAAGCAAGAGATCCGCTTAAGGCATTAAAAAACCTGTTGTAATAATTTATTTGGGCGGTTGGCGCAATTGGTTAGCGCGCTTGATTTACATTCAAGAGGTTACAGGTTCAAGTCCTGTACCGCCCACCAGTAAATAAAAAAGCAGATGTTTTTAATAAACATCTGCTTTTTTATTGATACAATCAAAAATTAGTCGCCGTAGACTGTAGTAGTATAGTCTCCGATGAATCCAAGAATATTCTTGGCTTCGTAGTCAACGTACTTTACTGTTTTAATATCTCCATTAGCCATAGCTGCTTTGATACTGCAGTCACCAGTGGCAACCAGACCTAGTATAGAAGTAGCTTTAGCCGTACCAATCTTGCTGTATGACGTATTACCATCGCCCACTGCTACTGGAGCTTTAATTTCAGTGTAGATCATTCCATAG
>JAPLLQ010000145.1 GCA_026387485.1 Candidatus Omnitrophota bacterium
AGCAGCGGTCAGGTATTTGTGGTAGATGCGCTGAATGACAATGTCACGGTAACCGATTCTAACGGAAATTTTATTACTATGTGGGGCGGTTATGGTTTCGGGCCGGGTCGGTTTACTTATCCGGACAGCATTACCACAACCACCAATGGACAAGTTATCGTCGGCGATACCGGCGGCAATTGTATCCAGATTTTTAGCACTAGCCTAATCGCTAATGGAACGGTTCCGCTCCAGTCGCGCCCGAAACGCCGACGGAAAAACCAGCCGCGCACGCCGGCGGACACAACCCCTGCGGCGGGAAAAGAGTTGCAATCCCTGCCTGGCCGGCAGGCAGGCGGCTTCAGAATACCTAAGTTGGTAGGGGGAATGGGAATCCTTTCGGTAGTAGCTATAGTTGTGTCATTGGGGATTCACTTCTGGCCGCAGGTATGGGCATTATCTGCGTCAGTGGAGCTGGCAGGTTTGGGTTACCTTATGGGCGCGTACATGCCTATCGCTATAAAGGAATCCGTTTATACCTCCAGATTATTCTCTGAATTAGATGAGGAGGAAAAGGGGAGGGATTTGTGGCAATTAATTGATAACTACTGGCCGGTGCAGAATTATGTTCATTGGGATGGTAGAGAAGCTAATGCTTTGATTGCTTATATTAACGGTAAACCAGTTGGCGCTCTCGCTTTTCTTAAGTTTTCAGCGGATGTAGTTCAGGATAACGGGATTTTTGTTATTGAGAGTGCGAGAAAAAACCATATCGGCACATTTTTATGGGAAGAATTATTGAGGTATTTAAAAAAAGAAAATTATAAAGTATTCCAGGTTGGTGGAGAAAAGCCTAATTGTATCAGTAAAGCTCTGGAAGTACAGTTATTCCTTGAAAAAGCGTTAAATGGGAGAAGGGGAGTTGTTATTCTCCGTGATGAAGCGGGAAAAATTAAAAGCGTAACCATAAATCTGGTTGGTGAAGACGAAAAAACGTCAGGGCAATTAACCAGTAACCCTTATAGATTAGAATCTTATGTTAATCGCGGGTTGTCTGAGTTGGATTCAGTGTATCGGCTTTCTGAGGAGTTGAAAGCGCACAATGGTATGCAGCAGGTTTTGTTAATTGGAGTAGGCCGGGGTTACGCTGCGATTGAACTAGCACTAAAATTCCCCAATCTGCGCATTACCGCAGTAAATAAGGAAGAGGGGCTTTGGGATGATGTGAAGATCAAGAAAAGTATGCGAAATAAGGGATACAGCAAAGAAGATATCCGTATGGCCAAGGGCCGGATCAGCCTGAAAGTTTTGGACATTGAGGATGAAACAGTAAGGAATAATATATTAGGAAATAAACTATTTGATTTTGTTGTCTTTGAAACAAGGACGCAGATTTACCTACGGGATAAAGTGAAAGTAATACAGGGTTTGTTTAATGAAAGACTAAAAACCGGCGGAATCTATTCATTTGTTATTGATAATTTTTATTTATCCGGAAACGCCGTAGGCGATATTCGTAGTATTATCCGCAAAGCGTTTGAAAGATCCGCGACCTTAAAAAACGAGGATTCTTTTGGGGCGGGTTTGTATGTGTTCATGACTTATGAAAAAACAGGTGAGTTTGTGGATATACCTTTAAAACTGGATAGAGTTTTTAGTGATGATTTCGGCGGAGCACCTATTATTCATTCCTATTATAACAAAAGAGAAGCGCCGGCCGTTTCTCCTGTGGCTGATGCCCAGAAAAATATCAATATCCCTAGGAAAGTTTCTTTATCCAGTTTTGAAGATTTGCTTGGCGACGGGGAATTTAAAAACGCGGATTTTACTTTAAAAAAATGAGTTTTTATGGTATAAGAAAGGGGGTGATAGAATGGATGAAAGAAGAAGTTGTGTCCGTTGGCAGATAAACCAAGAGGCAGAGTTGAAACTTAATGACTCGATTGGGGTTATGCCATGTACGGTTGATGATATTAGTTTAAAAGGGATAAGGATTTCTCTAAGGAGGAATCTTTTTCCTGAGGTCTTGTCTCGGCTAAATCTTGCCTTACCAAATGGCCCGGAATTAAGAGTAGAGGCAAGAGTGGCTTGGCAGGATAATAGTGATTTAACTAATAATGTTTATGGGATGAGTTTTGTTGATATGAAGGAATCAAACAGGAAAAATATTTATGATTATGTATCCAGTAACTTTCCTCAGGAAGTAAACAGGCGCTGGAAAGAGGGGTTAGTTTAATGGAAAGGGGGTGATAAGGGATGGATGACCGAAGGATATTTGAAAGATTTGCCATAAATATGCCGGCAAGGTTTTTAGATTTAGATAGCGGTAGAGAAGGGCTAGCCCAGACTCAGGATATCAGCGCTAAAGGAATAGGTTTAGTGACTAATGAGGAAGTTAAGCCGAATTCTAACCTTGATATACACAAGAGGCCAGGTGGTCTGGCAAAAATCAGATGGGATGAATAATTGCCGCCTCGGCTTAAATTTAGAGAAGGCAGATCTAATGGGAATGTCCCGCCTGTTAAGGATGTAAGCCTGTCTTAGGCAACAAAAAACTTGATTTCAGCTTGAGATTATGTTAAATTTTAGTATTAGTCTCTTGATTAGGCATAAGCATGGTTTTCACTCATTTTTCAGGAAGGAGTAAGGGAATGTCAGTTAGAAGGTTAATTTGCAGCTTGGGTTTTTTAGTTTTTAGCGGATTGTTTTTATCTAATATTTTAGGTTGTTCCGGCCAAAAAGGCTCATCCAAGCCCACTATTACTGTCTGGCACTGGATGACTGACCGGGAACCGGCATTTAAAGAATTAGCCGGCTGGTATGAAGCTAAATACGGGGTGAAAGTAAACTTCGATCTCTATGCCCCCTCAGATGCTTATTTACAAAAAGTCCGCGCTGCAGCTCAAGGAGCGAACCTTCCCGATATCTTCGGTATCTTAGGTGAGAAACGTGATTTCGCTTCTTTTATTAAAGCCGGGTACATTTTGGACCTTACTCCTTATATGCAGGAGAATAGCAATGCTTGGAAAGACAGTTTTTTTTCTAAGGCCCTGGCAGTCAACGAATTTAATCTGGGGGATAGTTATGGGGTTAAGCCGGGTATTTACGGCGCGCCGATAGATATAATGACCATCCAGATGGTCTATAACAAATCTCTATTTAAACAATTAGGGCTTAATCCTAACCGTCCGCCGCAAACCTTCGCTGAGTTTTTAGAGATAGGAAAGAAGATCAAGGAAGCCAAATTGCAAGGGTTAGTCTCCGGCTGGGGTGAGATCTGGATGATTGACTGCTTGGCCAATAATTATGCTTTTAATATTATGGGTAAAGATAAGGTCATCGCCACAATCAAAGGAGAAGTTCCCTATACTGACCCGGATTGGATTAAAGTTTTAAGTTTATTTAAGGAGATGCAGGAATCAGGTATTTTGGCTTACGGTTTGGTGACGATGGTCAATAAAACCGCTGAGCAGTTATTCGCCAATGAAAGAGCGGTATTCGCTTTTAACGGCTCCTGGTGCGTCAATGTCTATAAAGGAATGAACCCGCGCTTAGATTACGCGGCTTTTCTGCCTCCGAAAGTTTCCGATAAATACCCGATGGCAATCTGGGGTGGAGCAGGTTCGTCTTTTATGGTCAGTGCCCGCTCAAAGAATAAAGAGGAAGCAGTTAAATTTTTGCGCTGGCCTACTGAACGCGACCAGCAGGCTTATTTAGCCCAAGCTACTAATAATCTTCCGGCGAACAAAGAGAGTTTAGATCAGATTGCGTCAGTCCTGCAGAGTTTTGCCAAGGCAATGGATTCGGCTACTCATCCTCGTATTTGGGGTGTCTCGGAATTTTCTCCGGTAATTGAAGCTTTAGATAAAGGAATTCAATCAATCATTATTGGCGAGAAGACCCCAAAGCAGGTTGCGGAGCAAGTTCAGAGGATTAAAGAGAGAGAACTGGCGAAGAAACGTTAACTGGTAAACAGGTAACGGGTAAACAAAACATGAAAATTAAGGCTACCTTAGAAAATTACGTATTTGTCCTTCCGGCAGTAACTATCTTTGCCATATTCTATATTATTCCTTTTATCTGGGTGCTGCAATTAGGGCTTTACGAATGGGATGGGATAATGCCGACTAAGATTTTTATCGGCCTGAGTAATTTCAAAGAGATCATTACCGATAAGATCTGGTGGCAGTCATTTGGCAACGCCGCTTACATTACTTTTATCGCTCTTACTTTTCAAAACGCCTTAGCATTTTTATTGGCCTGGGCTTGTGACCGGGAGATCCGGATGAAGAATTTCTACCGGCTGGTTTTCTTTCTCCCGCCGGTTTTATCCGAAGTAGTCGTGGGTTTAGTCTGGCAGTGGATATTAGATGGTAATTACGGCTTACTTAACCAATGGCTGGTACATTTAGGTTTTCCGAATTTAGTGCGTAACTGGCTCTCTGATCCAAATACCGCGATTACCGCCGTAGCCTTGGTGCACTCTTGGAAGGGTTTTGGCTGGGGCTTCCTGATATTTTTGGCAGGTTTACAAACTATACCGCGTGAGCTTTATGAAGCAGCCCGGGTTGATGGCGCTAATGCTTGGCAGTCCTTTAAAAAGATTACTATTCCCTTAATGATTCCGGTGACAGTATTAGTGGTAATACTTACGATTTTAGGCACAATGCAGGCATTTGTCCTGATTATTGCGATGACCGGAGGCGGGCCGGCGTATCATACTGATGTTCCGACGTTAAGGATATTAGCCTCTATGCGCGGTTCATCACGTTTTGGCTATGCCTGTGCTCAGGGAATTACTTTCGGCGTGATTTTGATGGTTATTTCATTTATCCAATACCGTTTCTCTAAAAAGGCAAGGACATGAAATCCGGACTATATTACAAAGCTAAGAAGATAATCGTCAACACCCTGATACATATATTTCTGCTTACGGTTTCCGCAACTTGTATCTTTCCTTTATTGTGGATGGTTTCTTCAAGCTTAAAGACACAGGAGACGATTTTTAAAGATATCTCACTTATCCCTAAGACCTTTCATTTTGAGAATTATTATTTTGCCTGGATTGAGGGTGGATTTGGCCGGAATTTTCTGAATAGCATATTTTATACGGTTGCGGTAGTCTTAGGGATAATTATTATCTCCTCTATGGCTGCCTATGCTTTTTCCCGTTTTAAATTTCCCGGGCGTAATATCCTCTTTATAATGTTTATGGCGGCGATGATGATACCTATCCCGGGAGCTTTTGTCCCTCTTTATATCCTCTTGAATAAACTCGGGCTTAGGAATACGGCTTTAGGTTATATCTTGTGTATGATTAATGTTGGGCTATCTACCAGTATATTTCTCTTAAAGACTTTCTTTGATAAGATGCCCAAGGAACTTGAAGACGCAGCCCGGATTGACGGTTGCTCCAAGATAGGTATCTGGCGGCATGTGGCTTTACCGTTGTCTAAGCCGGTATTGGCTGTGGTGGTAGTTCTTAATGCCCTGATTGTCTGGAATGAATATGTCTTGGCTTTGATTATCTTTGACTCAAAACCGCTGATGCCGCTCCAAGTGGCACTTATGACTTTTCAGGGAGAGTTTGTTACCAAATATCCCTTATTAATGGCCGGTTTAACCATAACTGCTTTACCTATTATAATAGTCTATATCCTAATGCAGAAATATATTGTTAAGGGAGTTACGCAGGGAGCCGTAGTCGGATGATGAATAAGCTAAAAGCTAAAAGTGTAAAGTGTAAATTTGCAGTTCAAAGTTTAAAACTTTTAATTTTAAGTTTAAGTTTTACGCTTTTCGCTTTTCACTTTACGCTCGCCGAAAGGGATAAGCCATCATCTGGAGAATTGATTGTCAAATGCTGGCAAGCCCATGGCAGGAGAGATACTGAGGCTACTTTTAAATATACTCAGGAGCTGATTGATTTATATAAAGAGCAGGCGGATAAGGAGCAAAAATACTTAAAGGCAATGCCCAAGGCTAAAGAAGAAATTGAAGAGGTCAGCGCCTTAAATGACGTAGCTACGGCTTATTTTATTCAGGCTGAGTCATATATGCGTCAGGAAAAAATTAAAGAGGCTAAGGAAGTCTTTAAAATTATCATTGAAAAATATCCATTTGCCCAGGCCTGGGACCCCCGCGGCTGGTTCTGGTCAATAAAATTAGCCTCCGAACAGAGTATTAAGAAATTAGAGGGCGGTTCAATTGAGATAGTGCAGAAGAAAAAAGTCAGCCAGCTTCCCACGAAAATAGTTTTATATGAACCGGGGAAAGAAAACTTGGTGGTTAGCTATGAAAAATACGGTGAATTCCAGAATTCGGGAACCAAAGATTACAAATATATTGTTAAGGACCAGGAAGGCCTGATGGCAGCCGTAGGCGAAGGGATATATCCAAATTCTACATCAGTAAGGTGGGACCCGGAGTTTAAAAAGGCGCTTAAAGAAAAACGGTTGGAAGGAGACCTCTGGGATTTTGTGCATTCTCCTGACTTGGAAGCTGCGTTTTTAAAATGGGCTACTTGTAATGAACCGCAGGGAGTGAAGTTATTTTATAGCGCATTTATTTTAGAGAAGGCCGGCCTGATAGAGCAGGCAATTAAATGTTACTATGCTATTGTAATTCATTTCCCGGGTAGCTACGGGAAGACTTACTGGAATACGCCATGGTATGTCGGCCCGGCAGCAATCGCTAAAATTAATTATCTTCTCCAGCGTAATCCCCAACTGGGTTATAAATTAGAGGGAGCGGATATCAAAATACTTAAGGGTTATGATAATGATCTTGCTAATGATACCGCGGTAGTCAGCCCGGGAAAGTTTATTAAGGTTGGGTTGTTAGAGAAGATAAAACCCAAGCCGGACACAAGCCTTTTAAGTATCAAAAGAAGATCCGGTAAGGGCAAAGTTTATACAGTACAGTATGAAACCGGGGACTGGCAATTAATGGTAGAGGGGAAGCCCTATATCATAAAAGGGGTGACTTATTCGCCGACTAAGGTCGGGCAATCTCCGGATGAAGGGACCCAGACTAATTGGGCTGAGGATGATTTTAATAACAACCAGAAGATTGACGGGCCTTATGATTCATTCATAGATAAGAATAGGAATAATATACAGGATAGTGATGAATCGGCTATTGGCGATTTTGAATTGATGAAGGAGATGGGGGTAAATACCATTAGGTTATACCACCAGCCATTCAAGCCGAATAAGGAACTCCTGCGCGAAATGTATAATAAGTACGGCATCCGGGTAATCATGGGTGATTTTCTGGGTAAATATGCCCTTGGCTCAGGCGCGGCTTGGAATCCGGGGACAGATTATAATAATCAAGAGCATAAAAAGAATATGATTGAGTCAGTTAAAAAAATGGTCAATGAATATAAGGATGAGCCATATGTATTATTCTGGCTTTTGGGTAATGAAAATGTTTATGGTTATGCCTGTAATGCTAATACAGAGCCGGATGCCTTTTTTAAATTTGCCAATGAAGTGGCTAAAATAATCAAAGAGATAGACCCTGAGCACCCTGTGGCTATCTGCAGTGGGGATATTTTATTTCTGGATAAGTTTGGTAAAGACGCTGAAAATATAGATATCTTTGGTACTAATGCCTACCGCGGAGATTATGGTTTTGGCCGGCTCTGGCAGAGTGTCAAAGAAGAAGCGGATAAGCCGGTTTTTATTACTGAGTTTGGCTGCCCTGCTTATGCCGAAGGAAAAACTCCCGAAGAAGCCGAAGCGCTTCAGGCAGAATATCATCTGGGCTCCTGGAAGGATATTGAAAACAATATGGCATTTGGAACAGGCGCAGGTAATGCTATCGGCGGCGTGGTTTTTGAATGGTTGGATGAATGGTGGAAGGCTTATGAGCCTTATATCCATGATACTAAAGGCCTCTGGACCGGGCCGTTTCCTGACGGTTATATGCATGAAGAGTGGCTGGGAGTTTGCGGGCAGGGAGAGGGAAAACTTAGTCCGTTCTTAAGGCAGGTGCGTAAAAGTTATTATACATACCAAAAACTTTGGAAATAATATGCCCCTCGTTATTGTATGCTTATAGCGGAAATCTCGGGGTCAACTCGCTATGGATTCTAAAATGAGGGCTTGTTGAGAGGAGAAAGGAGAAGGTAAAATAAATTCGGGAATTCTAAAAAATAATATTAACAAATAAAAAGGGAGGTGTTGTGATGAAGAAGTTATTAGCAGTGATGGCAGCTTTAATCTTAAGCCTACCGCTTTGCGGATTAGCTGAAGAGCAAGCTGCGGATAAACTAAAGGAATTTGTGGTTTATAACGACAAGAACGCCAAGGATAACCACTTTATTCCTTCCGGCTGGATGGGTGATTACGGTGATGTTAAAATTAATGACCAGTCAGCGGATAATCCTCATGCCGGAACAACCGGTATCCAGTTTATTTACAGCGCCAAAAAAGCCCAGAATCAGGGTTGGGCAGGTGTTTATTGGCAGAACCCGGCGAATAACTGGGGTAATAAGAAGGGCGGATTTGACCTGACCGGAATGACCAAATTAACTTTTTGGGCCCGCGGAGCAAAAGGCGGGGAAGTAATCCAAAAAGTTATGGTCGGCGGTATTAAAGGTACTTATCCGGATTCAGCATCCGTAGAAATGGGGCCGATTGAGCTTACCGATACTTGGAAGCAATACACAATTAACCTTGCCGGCAGAGACCTTACCTATATTAACGGAGGTTTTGGCTGGACAACTACTGCGGATTTGAATCCTGAAGGAGTGACATTCTATCTTGATGATATTAAGTTTGAGGCTGATCCGGCAATAAAGCCTGAGGCCAAGAAGCAAGAGGGGATGCCTTTTTATGTTTACTCTGACCGTTCCTCAGCTAAGAATCACTATATCCCCGCTGGTTGGATGGGTGATTATGGTGACATAAAATATGACGGTTCCTCAAAAGAAGATCCTTATTTAGGCGACACTTGCGTTAAGATAATCTATAACGGTAAAAAAGCGCAGGGTTCAGGCTGGGCAGGAATATTCTGGCAGAATCCGGCGAATAACTGGGGTACAGTTGATGGCGGTTTTGATTTATCCAAAGCCACTAAACTTACTTTCTGGGCCCGCGGAGTAAAAGGCGGAGAACGGATTGAAGAGTTTAAGGTCGGCGGGATTATGGGTGAATATTCTGATTCAGATAGCGCTGTCATCGGCCCGGTAATCCTGAATAAGGAATGGACGCAGTACACTATTGACCTTAAGGGTAAAGATATGTCTTACGTTATCGGCGGTTTTTGTTGGGCTGCTAATGTGGATAATAACCCTGAAGGCGCTACGTTCTACCTTGATGAAATTAAGTACGAATAAAAAGAATAGGGATAAGATTAAGGCTACAGGTCGCAAGTTTTTTCTACTTGCGGCCTGTAGTTTATTTGTTTTAGTTTTTTGTTTGGGTATGGCTTCGGTGCCTAGCCCAAAAGTCCATATCCGTAAGCTTAAGAACGGGCACTACCAATTAATCGTAGACAGAAAACCCTACATTGTCAAAGGCGTCTGCTATAACCCTGCTCCTATTTCCCAAAACCATGAATATGACTGGTGGTCTGATCCTAATAGGCCCTGGCTTATTGACGGAAAATTGATGCGGGATATGGGAGTAAATACGATCCGGATTTATCAGACCCATGAAAATGCCGAAGAGGCTAAACAGGTAATTAGGGATTTATACACAAAATTCGGTATTCGCACTGCTTTAGGCAGTTGGTTGGGTTTTTGGGAATATCCCTGTCCGTTTTACGGAGATAAGAGATTCCAAAATAGAGTAAAAAACGAAGTTCTTAAGATGGTTAATCTTTATAAAGATGAGCCGGGCGTGCTAATGTGGATTTTGGGTAATGAAAATAATTATTCCTGTTTGGGGCAGGTTAATCCCTGGTCAAATGAAGAGATTGATAAGGAACCTGATCCCCAGAAACAAAAGGCAATGCGGGCTAAGATTTATTACTCCTTTGTCAATACACTCGCCCAGGAAATCCATAAAATTGATCCTAATCATCCGGTAGCTTTAGGCAATGGCGAGTTAGTGGGATTAGAGTTTGCCAAGCAGTACGCGCCGGATGTAGATTTAGTGGCTTGTATTATTTATCGAGGCAAGACCTTTGGCAATCTTTTTAGGTCTTTAAAGATGACTTTTGATAAACCCATTCTTTTATCCGAGTTCGGCGCGGATTGTTACGATGCCTATTTAAAAAAAGAAGACCAGAATATGCAAGCCTTTTTCTTAGAGTCGCAGTTGCGGCAGATTTACGAAAATTTAGCGAATAACCAAGAGGGCGCGGGTAATTGTATTGGAGGCACTATATTTGAATGGACAGATGAGTGGTGGAAGCATGATGAAAGTAACCCGGATAGCTGGGCTGTTCACGATACGGATTCTAATTGGTCAAATGGCAGCTATTATTTTGATATTAAGGCAGAAGGCAACAAGAATATGAATGAAGAATGGTTTGGGATCGTGGCCTTATCTAAAGAATTAGAAAATGGCCTGAATAAGCGTATCCCACGCAAGGCCTATTACGTAATCAGGGAGTTTTGGAAAAATCCGCAGATAAAAAACAAAATTAAAGGAAAGAGAATCAAATGAGAAGAGAGGCTTTAGGAATGATTAAAATTTTATTACCGCTAGCTTTTATTTTTCTCACAGGCGCATCTTATGCCGAGGATAGAGAGCCCCAAAAGGCATTAAGTAAAGACTGCTGTCAGTCAGGGACGCAAGAGCAAGCCAATCTTTGTTTTAATGGATTAAAGGAAGAATATTTTACAACGAATCGTTATTCTGAATTTTCGGATTATTTAAAGACGCTTTGCCCGGATAATGAACTAATCCAGCCTTTTGTCAGTTATTATATTGCTCTTAGCCGCTATTCGCAGCTTAAGTACCTTGAGGAAAAGCAACTCTGGGATGAGTATTTTGCTCAAGGTAATGATTACCGTAGTGAGATTACCGCTAGAACGCAGAAAGCAATAGATGCTACTAAAATGGGTGAGGCTTTAAATTTATCCAGCCGGTTCCTTCTTTGGCAGTTTCATAAAGGCCAGCAGGATACTTCCAGCGATGGTGCATTAACTGATTTAATGGCTTCAGCTGTAGAATATGCTAAGGGAGGGCCTAAGGATTTAAAGCCTGTTAAAGAAGTAGCGGATGAACTCTTAAGATACGGCGAGAAGGGGAAAGCCAAAGAATTATATAAAATCTACAGTCAAAGATTAGCTGATTCTGATATCAAAGATGAGGCATTAAAAGATATTGCCCGGGGATTTTATCAAGATGGCAATTTAGAATTAGCCCAAAATATTTACGATATTTATATTGAAAGAGCTGCCAAGTCTCTCTCTAAGGAAGAATTTATCAGCCAATTAACAGATATTGCCAGGGATTTTTCTTACAAAGATAACGGTTTAAAAGATATGGCTTATGCCGAAAAGACATTTAAGAAGATAGAAAGTATAGGCGGGGAAAATATTTTTGACGAGGAGTTAATGCACTTGCGAGCCTTAAACTTAGAGAAATTGAAGGACTACCTAAAAGCTAAGGACGCTTATATTAAGTTTATCTCTAAATTTCCTCAAAGCAAATATCTAAGCGAAGCAGTTTATAAGGTTGGTATTATCTATACCTATATATTAAGAGGCGCGGATGAAGGAAAAGGTTATTTTGAAAAATTGACAAATAAAGGCCCGGATAATCCACATGTCCTATCTAGCCTCTATCAGTTAGGCCTGCTTGCTCAGTGGGATGGGGATATTCTTAAGGCAAAGGAATATTATAATAAGCTGGTTAAGGACTCAGAGAATAATCTTTCTGATACCTTAGATATGGCGAAAGCAAGATTAAAAGAAATAGAAGAAAACAAGCCGATCGAATATAATCTTAAAACTTTTATAGATATCTCCTTAAAAAAGGAGTACGTTAATCTTGATGTGAGTAAATTAGAGCTGAAGGCCTCTACCTATATTTTAGATAAGGGGAAAAATACAGATATAAATTCCCAAGTTTACCTTAGCCCTAGCGGTTGCCTGCAGATAGAGTTACAATATCTCTGGTCCGGAGACTTGGGAGCCGGGCAACCTAGTTTAAACCACTCTGAATTTAAGACTGCTTACAGCTCAACGGGGACAAAGGTGATAAATTTAGTGGTAATTGCTGCTTCCGGCATAACTGAGCGTAGCCTTGATTTTGTTGATGTATATTAGACGCTGACAATTCCCCTCTTTATCCTTACCTGTTAAAAATACTTGACTTATAATTTATTTAGTAGTATAACTAAGTGAAGCCAAAACTTACGGAACGTAAGTGACGTAAGTTTTATGGCTAAACTTATGGTTTACGCAATTGCGTAAACCATAAAATCGCATACATAACTTACTCACACTTTCAGTGTTCGTAAGTTATATGTTTATTTATTTTGCCACGGAGAAAAGGATTGTGAGTAAATGCGTTCGGTTGATTTACAGAGAGAGGTTTTAAGCGAGAAAGAAAAGCGCAATATAGAGATACTGGAAATTTTAAGGAAACACGGGCCGATAAGCCGGCCGGATATCTCTAAGGATATGGGGATAAATGTGGTAACCATATCCAATTATATTGACGACTTCATAAAACATAATCTGGTCTTTGAAAAAGAGCTGGATATCTCTGAGGGTGGCCGCCGGCCGGTCCTTTTAGATTTAAATCCGCAGGCGGGTTTTGTCGTCGGTGTGGGGCTTAACCTGATGAGTATGGTGGGGATTTTGGTAGATTTAAAAGGCAATATTATCACCAAGACCCAGATTGCTCGTCCCCAAGCTTCGGTTAAAGAGATTGCTGAGTCTATCCTTGATGTTGTGCGTGAAATATTACGCCGCTCTAAAGAATACACGCCTAATATCAAGGGCATTGGCGTAGGTATTGCCGGCCTGATTAATAAAAATGATGGTTCAGTGCATTGGCCGCAGAAGATGGACCATTATTATACCTATGCTTCAATAGATGTGCCTTTAAAGAATTTAATCGAGAATGAATTTGACTTGCCGACCTTAATTGAGAATGATGCTACCAGCGCTTGTTTCGGCGAGCATTGGCTGGATCTGGAATACGGCTACAAAAATGTTCTTTATATGTTTTCCGGAGTCGGTTGCGGGATAATGATTAACGGCGAAATTTACCGTGGTTCCCAAGGGTACGCCGGAGAGGTGGCGATTTCTAATTTTAAGGAGCAGGATGATTTCAATTGCGAATTCGGTAATCCCTGTTTTTTAAAACGCTGGGAGACAGATTTAGGGATTGTTAATGATCTAAAACTTAAGTTGGCTAAGGATAAAGAAGCGGCAGCGGAATTTCTTAAATCTACTTCAATTAATCCGGATAGCCTGGATTTAAAGAGCGCATTTACCGCAGCCAGAGCAAAGAATAATATAGCAGTTCAGGTTTTAAAGATAGCAGCCCGCAGGTTAGGGATTAAAATTGCTTATTTAGTAAATTTATTAAACCCTGAGGTAGTGGTCGTCGGCGGAGGCCTTGAAGAAGCAGGGGAAGATTTTTTAAAGCAGGTAACTTCGACAGTAAAAGACTGGGCTTTTAGAGAAGCTACCACAGACTTAAGGATAGTTTATTCGCAGCTAAGAGAGAACGCGGTAGCCCTGGGGGCCGCTAGCCTAGTAATGCAGAAAGTTTTTGCGCAAATATAAGTTTTAGATCCCTCGTGCTTAAGGAATAATAGTTAAGGCACTCGGGATCAATTTGCTCTAAGTAAGAGCATGCAAATTCAA
>JAPLLQ010000132.1 GCA_026387485.1 Candidatus Omnitrophota bacterium
ATTGGTTTTGCAAGAAGCGTTTTTATAGAAGCAAGGGGGTGGTGAAATATAATGCAAAATTTGGCATGGCATATAAAAAAGAGCAAGAGCGAAGGTTCATTTTTTTGTTCCAAAGCCCTCACTCTTGCAGTGGAAGGTTAGACAACTATGTGTCTCTTTCCACCTTCCATTTACAGTATAACTCATAAAGGTAACTTGTCAAGGAATAAGAATCAACTTCCCCTTAGTGGACGGGTGGTTCAACCATCCCAAGCGAAATCGAGGGATTTTGCAACTAGTTATACCCTAAGGAAGTGGTAAAATTATACCAAGAACTGACTGCTCTTACTTAAGGAAAAATATTAAATATTTTCGAATAAGGTAATATCAAGATTAGAATGGTCGATTTTATCCCATTCTTCTTTTACTTTTCGGTATAACTGGCTTTCTGATGGAATAGTTTTTATTATATCTTTGAGCTTATCGATTAAAATTACCAGTTCTTTTCTGTGTTTTTTATAAAGGGAAAACAAACCTTTTATCTGCAAAGCGGCATTTATTGCCGTAAACGTCTTGTGCACCTCTTCTGTCCCATAAAATAAGAAGCCTGTCTTTAAGTTCATTTAAAACTCTACGATTGATTTCTTCCTGTTTTGCACTTTTAATTTCATCTATCAGATAGTCTCCGATTAACCATAGAATTTTTGTAAGCTCATCTAGCTGGTCTTTATCTTTAATATAATCAATTACCGCGTGAGAAAGGGTTTCTGGATCATGGGCTAATATTTTATAGATTTGATCTCCATCTTTAATTTTTTTATTTACCTCACCAATATTTAAATCCAAAGTAAAATTTTTAATTGCTTCGGGTGACAAATCTTCGATTCTTATAACGCTGCCATCTTTTATTATGGCTTCATGTTCATTTACTAGTTTATAAGTGGCAAAAGAAGACAGGATATGTATTACTTTCCTTGCCTTTAAAAACTCTTTAACGCTACCTTCCTCTTTCAGGCTATCAGCATTATTCAATAAGTCTATAAATACACAAAATTCATCAAGTGTCAATTGTGGCATTAAATCTATAGAGCCAATTTTCAAATTGCGAAAGTTTTGTATAAAACGAGCCATTATACTATCTTCGGACTTAAGTTCTTCGCCGTTAACTAATAAAGTAGCATCTGGAGATTCGGAAAAAACTAATGTGCCGTTATCAGAAATAAACTTGATAATTTCTTCGAAGACCTCTTTTGTCTTTACTTTAACCACCGGATGGTCAAAAGAATAAAGCTTAGATAAAGCCAGAGTCTGACCCACACCTTTAATGAAATACTTATATGCCTTAAGTTTATCCTGAATCATTTTTAATTAGTTTAAAATTCTTTATTTTTCCTTTTTCTAAATAAAAACCCTCTATGCCATATTCTATCACAAATCCCAAAATTGAAAGTAATTTAGTAAGCGGGTTTATGGTTATAACAAGGGTAGCTGGGGGTGGTGTGACGAGATGATTAAGAAATACCCTGCATTGTCTCAATAACCCGCTGACTTACACCCTGTTTCTTAAGATACTCAACATCTTCCTTAGTTAAAGAGAATTTGGTGTTGCTATCTTTTATCTTCTTTATAATCAGATCGCTAGAAACACCTTGTTTACTCAAATCAACTACCTGCTGCATTGAAAGCTGGGCTGCAGTTGTTGCCGCGGTATCCTGCTTCTGAGGTTTATTGATTTGGCTGCCTACGAGGGCGCCTGCTCCTGCGCCGACTGCGCCTCCGATTAAAGCACCACCTAATCCACTACCGCTTTGATGGCCGATAATACCTCCGGCAACTGCGCCGACTGCGCCTCCGATACCCGCTCCCTCGGCAATTCTGGTTTTGTTAGTTTCGCAACCGCTGGCAATAAAAATAAAAGCTAAAATAACCAATAAAGAAATATTTTTATGCATAACTTCTTCCCTCCTTTTTTATAAATTATACCAAGAGATGGTTAAAACTCAAGCAATTTAGAATATAAGTGCGCCTGGCTGGAGTCGCCTGCGATACTTCTTTATTATTGCGCCCAGCAGGAATTGAACCTGCAACATCTAGTTCCGAAGACTAGCGCTCTATCCAGTTGAGCTATGGGCGCAAATGGCGCTCCCTGCCTGCCGGCAGGCAGGTATCCATTAAGCTACAGGCACAAGGTTAAATAATCTCTGCCCTATCACCTAATAGAGCCTTAATTTTATTTAATTTACTTTTATCGACGGTTAAAATATTATTTTTTAGCGGTGCGCGCACCGGAGAATTCAGCTGGATTTTATCCGGATTTATCCTTTCAATAATTTCTTTTAGCTTCTTAATATGCCGCAAATCATCATTAACCCCTTTAACCAGCATTACTTCAAGCCAAAGCTTACCCCGAAATTCTCTTCTTAGGGCTATTAAACCGTTAACAATATCATTGATCTTTAGATCTTTATGGGGAAAGTCAATTTTAGTAAATAACTTTGGGGTTACTGCGTCTAAAGAAGGAACGATTAGGTCCGCTCCCAAAATCTCCTGGCGTACAGCAGGATTACTCAATAATGAAGAATTAGTAATCAGGCAGATTTGGTGAGTAGTTATGCCTCTAATCTGTTTAATTAAATTGGCGATTCCACTATTTAAGGTAGGCTCTCCTGAACCTGAAATAGTAACAAATTGCAAGCTGGCTGCCTCTTCTTTATTATTCAGAAACCAAAACTTTAGCTCATCAACTATATCATTAATTTTGATATATTCTTTTCTTTGCGTGGTTAAATCAGTGGTTTTACCAAGTTGGCAGTAAATACAGTCAAAAGTACAGGTTTTAAAAGGAGTTAGGCTTACTCCTAAAGAAAACCCGATTCTGCGCGATTTTACCGGACCATATAAATATTTCATCTTTATAAACTTTTAGGGCGCTACTTTTAAATAGCGCCCTTAAAGAACTTTAAAAATTAAAAATTTTAAATTATTTTACCTCTATTACGCAATTGTGAGTGCCAAAGGCATTGGGAGTACAAGAAGTACAATGCGGGTCATTAACCCAGGAACCATCAACGAAAAACTTATATTCGTATTTACCCGGTTTAAGACTGGCTTTGGCTACCCAATTGCCCTTAGAATCTTTCTTGGCAGGAAGCAGCTTGGTATTCCATTTATTAAAACAACCGGCCAAACTCACCCTCTTGGCCTGTGGCGCATAAAGCTTGAATTCTGCTGGCTTTGACCCCATTAATCTTGGCATATCTCCTCCTTCTTACACCTTTATTTATACACAATAAACAAATAAGTGTCAAGTAGTTTATTTAAAAGCAACTATCAAAAGGCCTTTTTTATCAGCTAACCTTACTGCCTCTTCCCGATCTATAAAAAGTGTCTTATCTGCTTCTATGGCAAGGCATTTTGCGCCTGCCTTAATTAGATTCTTTATGGTATTTAAGCCAATTACCGGTATATCAAAACGAATATCTTGCTTAGGCTTGGCAACCTTTACTACAGTTATTCCTCCTCCAGCCAGCTTACTTGCCCGCTTAATAAGATTATCTGTACCCTCAAGAGCTTCCACTGCCACAATTGCCTTATCTTTAACTGCCACAGTCTGGCCTATATCTAAAGCGCCAATGGCTTTAGCTAATTCAAAACCAAACCGCAGATCCTCCCAGCTAGCGCTATCAGGCTCAGCCTTAGTAAGCACTCCTTTTTTAGGGAGCAACTCTTCAACGAAAGTAGTAGAGCTGATTAACTCAAGGCCGGCTGCGTTTAATTTATCGGCAATCGCGCCAAAGATAGTATCTGCCTTCCTATTCTTAATGCTGGAAAGTATCTCTTTTAACTCACTGCTTCTGGTTACCTCTTTACTAAATAGCCTTACCGGGCTGATCTGACCGGCCATAACCACTTTCTTAACCCCTTCATTGCGGAATATCTCAAAGAGCCGGTTAAAATCTTTTAAGCCCAGCCAATAAATCTTATCTACCCAACGTTTTAATTGCCAGGAGGTATCTCCTTTTATGGCGATAGCCACAACAGAATAGCCTTTTCTCTTGGCAGCCTCTGCGAATAATATGGGAAATTTTCTATTTCCGGCAATCAAGCCGATTCTTTCCATAAATTATTTTTCTACCCGGCAGGATTTACTCAAACCGCGCTGAGAGCCTTTGACAAAATCAATCAGGTATTTAACTTCCTCTGACTTCGCTTGAGTTTTTTCTAGTTCCCGGAGAGCGTGTTTAGCGGTAAAACCGGAGCTAAAAATTACCTTGTAGGCCCGGTCAAGCTCTTTGATAGCTTCCTGAGAAACTTTGTACCTTCTTAAACCAATAAGGTTTAATCCATAGACAACCGCAGGATGCCCATCGCAGGTTGAAAATGGCGGAATATCCTGCACAACCTTAGAGCAGCCTCCGACAATCGAAAGCTTGCCCATCCTGACAAATTGATGAATAGCGACTAAGCCGCCGATAACTGCCATGTCTTCGACAATGACATGGCCGGCGAGTGTAGCATTATTGGCAAAAACACAATGGTTGCCTACATGGCAATCATGGGCAATATGAGAATAGGCCATAAAAAGGTTGTTGTTTCCGACGATAGTTTTTCCACCCTCATTCGTGCCGGGGTTAAATGTGCAGTATTCACGGATAATATTGTTATCGCCAAGCTCCAGAAAAACCTTTTCGCCTTTATATTTTAAATCCTGCGGTCGGGAACCAACTACAGCTCCGGTAAAAACCTCGCAGTTTTTACCCAAAGTTGTATGGCCTTCAATCACGCAGAAACTCCCAATCTTACTATCTACTCCGATAGTAACGCCGTCTCCGATAATAGAATAAGCTCCAACGCTTGCCCTTTCGGCTAATCTTGCTTTAGGAGAAACTATCGCACTAGGATGTATCTGCATATTTAATTACTCACCAAAGCGCATACAAAGTCTGCTTCCGCCACTATCTTGCCGCCTACTAATGCCCTGCCGCGCACCTGTCCGGTTTTTGACTTTACCTTTATTGCCTCAACCTCAAGTACTAACTGGTCACCGGGGACTACCGGCTTGCGGAATTTTACATTATCAATGGATAAAAAGAAGGCAAGCTTTCCTTTGTTTTCTTCGGAAGCAAGCATCATTACTCCGCCGACCTGGGCCATGGCCTCAATAATAATCACTCCGGGCATTACCGGCCTGCCGGGAAAGTGCCCCTTAAAAAAGTAATCGTTGATAGTTACATTCTTAACCCCAGTTGCCCGTTTACCGCATTCAAGATGAGTAATCCTGTCTACAAAGAGAAATGGCTCTCTGTGGGGAAGGATCTTCATAATGTCAGTTACCTCTAAGCTCCCTTTATTTGTATTCATAGAATACCTTTCCATTTGTTGGGCTATCTTGTTGATTAATTTCAGATTTAAGCCATGCCCGCTTTTTACGGCGATAATATGCGCTTTTAACGGCAGTCCCAGAAGATAAAGGTCGCCGATAAGATCAAGTACCTTATGCCGCACAAATTCATCGGGAAAACGGACTTTATTCTTAATTACTCTCCCCTCTTTAGTTAAAACCAGGGTATTTTCGTAATTAGCCCCTAATCCTAAACCTTGACGTTGTAATTCCATGGCTTCGCTCTCAAGGCAGAAAGTACGCGCCGAGGCAATTTGGCTCCTAAATGCCTCCGGCGAAAGAATCGTTTCTAAAAATTCGGTTTTATGCGCGGATAAGCTATAATCCAGGGTATAAGATATTTTAAATTCTAGAGCTGGCAGGGCTGTTATGAAAGCACCGGCCTCTTCTAAAAGAATCGGCTCTTTAAGGGTAAAATAATGCCGTTCTTTATCCAGCTCTTTAATCCCTGCCTGATTTAATACATCCAGGTAACCTAAACTGCTTCCATCTAGCCCGGGTAATTCATTATTATCCAATTCAACGCGCAGGTTATCTATCCCTAAACCTGACAAAGCCGCCATAAGATGCTCAATGGTCTGAATCTGCGCACCATTAGTTTCAATAGTAGTGCGACGGGGAGATTTATCCACGGAGACTAAAGTAGAGAGTGAAGCCTTAACCTCGGGCCTTCCCGGCAAATCCTTACGGATAAATACTATTCCCCTATCCTGCTCTGCGGGGATTAAAACAACATTAACTTTATTCGCCGTATGTAAACCTACGCCCTTAAAACTTACTTCTTTTAAAATTGTCTTCTGTTTATCCATTTTTAACTTTTTCCGCTAACTTAGCTTGAAGCTCTTCTATTTTGTTTTTAAGTTCTTTCACCAAATTAAACAACTTGGGTAAATTCTGTATGCAGGCATTTATTCTTTGCGAAGTCATAAAAGGCCTGGCAGGATACCCTGAAACCATAGTATTAGCCGGAACAGATTTACTCACTCCGGATTGGGCTGTAACTACAGCGTTGTCTCCGATAGTAATATGGCCGACTAAACCTGCTTGACCGGCAAGAATAACATTATTTCCTATAACTGTGCTCCCGGATATACCTACCTGAGCTACAATAAAACAGTTTTCTTGAATTATCACATTGTGGGCGATGTGGACTAGGTTATCTATCTTGGTACCTTTTCCAACAACTGTTTTATCAAAGCGGGCCCGGTCAATGGTGACATTCGCGCCTATCTCTACGTCGTCGCATATTTCAACTACGCCTACCTGAGGTATCTTATAGTGTTTATTCTCCGCGGTTACAAAACCAAATCCGTCTGAGCCGATCACCGCTCCGCTATGGATAATCACCCGGTTACCGATAGTTATGCGTTCGCGGATAGAAACATTAGGGTAAATTAAAACGCTATCCCCAATTTTACTGCTTTTGCCGATAAAAGATCCGGAATAAATTATTGTTTTATCCCCGATCCAAACATCATCATCCACAACAACATAAGGGCCTAAGGCGACATCACAGCCTAACTTTACATTTTTACCCAGCACTGCCGTCGGATGAATACCTTTAGGGTGTTTTATATCATCAGGGGCAATAAGAGAAATGACTTTGGCGAATGCCAGCGACGGATTTTCCACGCGGATTATAGCCTTGGTAGGAGAACTGGCATCCCTTGAGGTAATTACCGCAGAGGCACCCGTAGTAGTAAGAAGAGGTGAATATTTAGGATTGGCCAAAAAAGTAATGTCGCCTTGACATGCCTCTTTGATACCGGAGGCGCCGGTAATGACGATATTCTCATCACCTACGACTTCCCCACCAACAAGCTGGGCAAGCTCTCTTAGGGTTTTACGCATTGTCTGGCTATTTACTATTTGCCTTTATTCAGTATATCTATTACCTTATCAGTAATATCCATGCTCTTAGTCTGATAAACCAGAACACGGTCATTAAATACTAAAGTTAAACCTTCTTTTGTAGCATAAGTTTTTACTGCTTCTTCAATATCCTTAAGGATTTCTTTCATCTTGTCTTCCTGCTCTTTACGTAGGACAGTCTCTTTTAAGCGGGCAAAATCCTGTAAAGCCTTTACCTTTGATTCTAATTCCCCCTTTTTTACTTCTTTTTCTTTATCGTTTAATAGATTAAACTTTTCCTGTAAGGCTTTTATTTCATTTACTTTTTTATCCCTTTCAGCAGTATAGGCATTTTCTTTTGCTGTCAGGTCCTTATCGTAATTCTTGGTCTTAGAATACTCGCTAAAGGAACGGCTTAAATCCACATAAGCAAATTTATCCGCTGCTTGGGCTACGCCAGTTAACACAAATAAACCTACAACTAACCCGCACAAAAAAACTAGCAACTTTTTCATCCTGCATCCTCCTTGTATGTGGCCTCTCTGGCCATTTTATTAAAGTACTTTAAAAACCGTGGCTTACACTAAAATGGAATCTTCCGCTACCCTTGCTATCCTCGCCAGGCGCCTTATCCATCGGGATACCGTAATCAAGCATGATCGGGCCTAAGGGAGTTTTAATCCTGAAGCCTAAACCAAAACTGGACTTAAAGCTTCCGGTATTAGTATCTGTGTCTTTGGAAGAACAGAGGTCGCCGAGCTTCGACCAAACATTTCCCACATCATAGAAAAATGCTATTTTTAAAAAATCAAATAAAGGATAAATATATTCTAAATTACCGATTAACATAGAATTACCTCCCAAGGGATCCTTAGATATGGGATCAATTGGGCCAATCTGCCTCTCCTTATACCCTCTGATAGTATAGGCGCCGCCGGCAAAGAACCTTTCGTATATAGGTATACTGCCGGAATTACTATAAGGTTCGCCTAATCCGATCCTACCTCTTGCTTCTAAAGTAGAGTTGCGCGGTAAAGGGATAAAGTGGCTCGCCCGGCCAAAAAATTTCCAATAATTCTTATCTCCTCCCAAAGGCCCGCCGGCGAAATCAAAAGAGGCACTAAGCAAGTTACCTTTATGCGGATCAAAGACATTATCCCGATTATCAAAAGTAAGGGTGGGTGTTAAACAACTAATCAAATTTGTGCCTACTTCCTGGGTTAGATCAGTTGAAGCATTATCGCTTGGATTGGAAATATCAATACTATCTAGCCTGTACGTAAGATCGCCCTTTACATATTCAGATAACTCCTTACCTAAACGGATATCTCCTCCGGTTACTTTCTCATCATAACCGTAACCTACGTCGGTATCCCTTTCATGCGTACGCCGGTAAGCGTCAAAACCAAAAGAAATCGGGTAATCAAAAAGCCATGGCTCGGTAAAACTTAATTCAAACCCATTAGTTACCGTTCCTAACGAGGCACGTAATTTTAAATTCTGGCCACCACCGGTAAAATAAGGCCAGTTTC
>JAPLLQ010000122.1 GCA_026387485.1 Candidatus Omnitrophota bacterium
GCGGAGATAAGGTCCTGCAGGAATACCTGGTTAATGAAGTCCAGGAGGTTTACCGCTTACAGGGAGTACGGATTAACGATAATCACATTGAGTTAATTATCAGGCAGATGTTAAAAAAGGTGAGAGTTGAGGATCCCGGCGATACTGAATTTTTAGCTACTCAACAGGTTGATAAATGGAAATTCCAGAAAGAAAATAGCCGGGTAATCAAGAAAGGCGGCAAGCCAGCGGTTGCTACTCCGCTCTTATTAGGTATTACTAAAGCCTCATTGACTACGGAAAGTTTTATCTCCGCGGCTAGCTTCCAGGAGACAACCCGGGTGCTTACCGAGGCAGCAACTAGCGGTAAACATGATGAATTATTCGGACTCAAAGAAAATGTTATCGTTGGACACCTTATCCCAGCCGGGACTGGCTTCCGCGATCACCGGGATATTGAAGTGGTAAAGATAATAAAGGAGAAAAAGGAATAATATGCCCACTATCTCACAATTAATCCGTTTTGGAAGAAGGTCTAAAAGAAAAAAGAGCAAGTCTCCGGCTTTAAAAGCCTGCCCTCAGAGACGAGGTGTCTGTTTACAGGTGCGCACTATGACTCCGAAAAAACCAAACTCGGCTTTAAGAAAGATTGCCAGGGTCAGGCTTACTACGGGGATAGAAGTTACGGCTTACATCCCCGGGGAAGGCCATAATCTGCAGGAACATTCTATAGTTTTAGTCAGAGGCGGCAGGGTTAAAGATTTACCAGGGGTGAGGTATCATATCGTAAGAGGTACATTAGATGCTTCAGGAGTTAACCAGAGAAGAAGATCCCGTTCAAAATACGGAGCAAAGAGGCCCAAATAATGACCCATTCGGCTTCGCTCAGGGTTATCCTGAGCAAGCGACGAATGAAGATGAGGAGCGCGTCGAAGGATGAGAAGAAGAAAAGCCCAGGAAAAAGTAGTTTTAGCTGATCCTAAGTTAAGCAGTAAGATAGTTGCTAAATTTATCAACATGGTGATGTTGGAAGGCAAGAAATCTGTCGCCGAAAAGATTGTTTACGGAGCATTTGAGATCGTAAAAAAGAATACTAACGAAACGGATATCTTGAAGGTTTTTTATAAAGCCTTGGATAATGCCCGTCCGCGCTTAGAAGTAAAACCGCGGCGCGTTGGTGGTGCAACTTATCAGGTGCCAATAGAAGTACGGCAGGAGCGCGGCACATCTATAGCCTTGCGTTGGCTAAGGGACTTTGCCCAGAATAAAAAAGGCAAACCCATGGAACAGAAGCTTGCTGATGAGATTGTCGCCGCCTATAAGGGAGAGGGTTCGGCAATTAAGAAAAGGGACGATACGCATAAAATGGCTGAAAGCAATAAGGCCTTTGCGCATTTTAGATGGTAATTAAAAAAGTAAGTTAAATTAATGGAAAAAGTCCAGTTAGATAAAATTAGGAATATCGGGATCATCGCCCACATCGACGCGGGTAAAACTACGACCAGCGAGCGGATCTTATTCTATACCGGTAAAAATTATAAACTAGGCGAAGTCCATGACGGTACCGCTACTATGGATTGGATGATCCAGGAGCAGGAGAGGGGAATTACTATTACTGCTGCCGCGACTACCTGCATTTGGAAAGATATCCACATTAATTTGATTGATACTCCTGGCCATGTAGATTTTACCATTGAAGTAGAAAGGTCCTTGAAGGTTTTAGATGGCGCGGTAGTTGTTTTTTGCGGCGTGGGCGGAGTTGAGCCGCAGTCAGAAACAGTCTGGCGTCAGGCTGACCGTTATGAAGTGCCCCGGATCGCATTTATCAATAAAATGGATAGGGTGGGGAGTAATTTCTTAGAGGTTATTGATCAGATACATAAGAGGTTAGGCGCCAATGCCGCGCCGATTCAGCTTCCCTTTGGAAAAGAAGGTGACTTAAAAGGGATTATTGATTTGGTTGAAAGAAAATTGGTTTATTATAAAGATGAATTAGGTAAAGATCTAGAAATAATGGATATCCCCCAGGAAGCCGCTCAAGATGTAGCCAAACAGCATACAATTATGATTGAAAGGCTGGCTGAGGTTGATGATAAGATTATGGAGGATTACTTGCACGGAAGAGAAATTCCCGTTAGCGAGCTTAAGGCTGCGATAAGAAAGAGCGTGATTGCTAATAAATTCGTCCCGGTGCTTTGCGGCTCTGCTTTTAGGAATAAAGGCGTGCAGTTGGTTTTGGACGCGGTTAAAGATTATCTTCCTTCACCGATTGATCTACCGCCGATAAAAGGGACAAATCCTGAGACAGGAGAATTTGAAGAGATTAAAGCTTCAGAGAAAGCGCCTTTTTGCGCACTTTGTTTTAAAGTAGCTACTGATCCTTATGTGGGAAAGCTTAATTATATCCGGGTATACTCAGGGACCTTAACCGCAGGTACCTACATATATAATGCCGCAAGAAGAGAAAGAGAGCGGGTTACTAAAATAGTCAAGATGCATGCTAATCGCCAAGAAGTCGTAGAGAGTATCTTTTGTGGTGAAATTGCTGCTGCTGTAGGACTAAAAGAAACTAAAACCGGGGATACTCTATGTACCGAAAATAACCATATTCTGATTGAGGCGATGCGTTTTCCTGAACCCGTAATTCAGCAGGCAATTGAGCCTACCTCTAAAGATGCTCAGGAAAAGTTAGGCCTGGCCTTGCATAAATTAGAAGATGAAGACCCGTCTTTTAAGGTTACTTATAATCAGGAGACCGGCCAGACACTTATTGCCGGTATGGGGCAGTTGCATTTGGAGATAATCAAGGTAGCTTATCGGGAAACATTGACTAAAAAAGTAAGGGCAGTAGGAAAATTTATCTCCCAGTCTGGCGGCCGCGGCCAATACGGCCATTGTGTCCTTGAGATGGAACCTCAAGAGACTCCCGGCACAGGGATTACCTTTGAGGATAAGATCAGAAGCGGCTCAATCCCGCGTGAATATATACCCGCAGTCAAACAGGGAGTTTTTGGAGCAGCAAAAAGCGGGGTCCTGGCAGGTTATCCGGTTACTGATGTAAAAGTTTGTTTAGTTGATGGTTCTTTTCATGAAGTTGATTCCTCAGAATTAGCCTTTCAGATGGCCGCCTCTCTGGGATTTAACGAAGGCTTAAAAAAAGCCAATCCGATCTTACTTGAACCAATCATGGATATGGAAGTTATCGTACCGGAAGAATTCATGGGGCAGGTGATCGGGGACTTAAGTTCTCGGCGAGCAAAGATCATTTCACTTGCGCAGCGCCTGAATTTACGTACTATTAGAGCGAACATTCCATTAGCGGAAGTATTTAATTATGCGACGATAATAAGGTCCTTGACACAGGGCCGCGCATCCTATACAATGGAGCCTTCGTTTTACAGCGAAGTGCCTGCACATATAGCAGAAAAGATTGTTACTGGTTTCGCAACTACGGGTTCCACCAGGAAAAGCTTTAGATAAAAAACAGGAGCGCTTCGACCGCGCTCAGCGCTTCAATTCGAAGCGTCCTGAGTGAGCGAAGCGAATCGAAGGAGGAAAAGAAATGGCTAAAGAAAAGTTTGTAAGGTCCAAGCCACACGTTAACATTGGAACTATCGGTCACATTGATCATGGTAAAACCACATTGACTGCCGCGATTACAAATGTTTTGGCAAAGTTGGGTAAGGCAACTGCAAGAGAATATGCGGATATCGCCAAAGGCGGAACAGTAAGAGATGAGA
>JAPLLQ010000016.1:0-4817 GCA_026387485.1 Candidatus Omnitrophota bacterium
GGAAGAGATTCAGGATCAGGCTATTAAATGCCGTTATTGCGGCGAGTTCCTGAAGAAAAAGAAAAAATGGTTGAATTGTCTCTGGGGCTGCCTGATTACTCTGTTAGTTTTTTTTATTTTGATTAATCTTTTCATATTCTTTGTTTTTTTTATAATTAAATCAATTTTTTACCGTTCACTCATGGGTTTTCAGCCGGCACATTTTTATTCTCCAGTGGTTGGCGGCTATCCGGTTGAGGGGATCTGGAGGGATATAGTTGAGGGTATTAGAGTATTCTGGGAGAGGATAACATTATAAAATGAAAAATATATTACCGGACAAAAAAGGGCATTTCGGGGAATTTGGCGGTAGGTTTGTACCTGAGACCTTAATCTATGCGCTTGATCAATTGGAAAAGGAATATAAAAAGGCTAAGCAGGATAAGAAATTTATCAGCCAACTTGATTATTATTTAAAAGAATATGCCGGTCGGCCAACACCTTTGTATCTTGCCGGAAACTTAAGTCAGTATTTAGGTATAAATAAAATATATTTAAAGAGAGAAGACCTTTTGCATACCGGCGCGCACAAAATAAATAATACTTTAGGCCAGGTGCTCTTGGCTTTAAGGATGAAGAAGCCGCGGGTAATTGCCGAGACCGGAGCAGGCCAACATGGCGTGGCTACTGCGACCGTTGCCGCAGTTTTTGGCTTAAAATGTGATATCTATATGGGTGAGGAGGATATTGAGCGGCAAAAGTTAAATGTTTTCCGGATGAAACTTTTGGGCGCAAGAGTAATTCCGGTTAAGAGCGGTTCAAAGACATTAAAGGATGCAATGACTGAGGCGCTTCGTGACTGGGTTACTAATGTGCGTGATACCCATTATATTATCGGTACGGTTGCCGGGCCGCATCCTTACCCGGAGTTGGTCAGAGATTTTCAGTCAATAATCGGAGTGGAAACAAGATTACAGCTTAAGAAGAAGAAAGAACCGCTCCCTGATTACTTGGTTGCATGTGTTGGTGGAGGAAGCAATGCTATGGGTCTGTTTTATCCTTTCGTTAAGGAGAAAAAAGTTAAATTTATCGGAGTTGAGGCAGGCGGAAGAGGGCTAACTTCGGGAGAACATGCGGCAACTTTAGTCAAAGGAGATATCGGCGTGTTGCATGGTTCAAAGTCAGGGCTTTTAGAAGATAAATTCGGACAGGTTAGCCTTACCCATTCTATTTCTGCCGGCTTGGATTATCCGGGTGTAGGGCCGGAGCACGCCTATTATAAAAAGATCGGAAGGGCTAAATATGTAGCGGTTAATGATAATGAAGCGCTGGAGGGTTTTCAATTGCTCTCTAAATTAGAGGGTATCATCCCGGCCCTTGAGTCAGCGCATGCTGTTGCATATTTAAAAAAACTAGCTAAGAAAATTAATAAGAATTCTATTGTAGTGGCTTGTCTCTCCGGTAGAGGGGATAAAGACTTAGGCATAGTTACACAAAGATTAAAAATATGAATCGCATTGACCAAAAATTTAACGATTTAAGAAAAACCCATAAAAAGGCATTTATCGCTTTTATCACTGCCGGTTATCCGAGCTTAAAGACTACGCAAAGGTTAGTTTTAGAATTTGCAAGATCCGGGGTAGATATTCTGGAATTAGGGGTACCTTTTTCTGACCCTATGGCTGATGGCCCAGTAATCCAGGAAGCTTCCCAAGAGGCGCTAAAGAAAAATACCCGGCTGATTGATATTTTGAATTTAGTTAAAAAGGCGCGTAAGAGAGTCCAAATGCCTATTTGCCTGATGACTTATTATAATCCGGTATTCTGTTTCGGCGAGAGAGAATTTATTAGAAAGGCTAAGCAATGCGGAGTGGATGGTGTGATCATTCCTGATCTTCCTCCGGAAGAGGCAGGAGAGTTTATTAAATCTTTAAATAAAGCAGGCCTGGATATTATATGTTTTCTTTCTCCTACCTCTACCACAGAAAGAATCAAATTTATCTCTGGTGTTTCAAGGGGTTTCATCTATTATGTTTCTTTGACCGGAGTCACCGGAGCACGCCAAGGATTATCCCTGGATTTAAAAAATAATATTAAGAGGATCAAGAGATATACGAATAAGCCGGTTTGCGTAGGTTTTGGCGTATCCAACCGTAACCAGGTAAAGAAGATTAACCGGTTTGCTGATGGTGTAATTGTGGGTAGCGTGATTGTCAGGAAAATTAAAGAAAATAGAACTAAGGCAGATTTGGTAAAAAAGGTAGCAAATTTTGTTAAGGGGCTTAAATAAAAATGTCGCAATATCAAAAGAAGGTACTTGATAATGGGTTAAAGATTATTACCTGCCGTATGCCGGCAAGGCACTCTGTGTCCTTGGGAGTTTGGATAAAGGTTGGAGGCAGGTATGAGGACTTCCGTAATAAAGGCATATCCCATTTCCTAGAACACCTTTTATTTAAAGGTACTAAACGCTATACCTGCCATCAGCTTAAAGAATCAATAGAAGGCGTTGGAGGTTCTCTTAATGGTTTTACCTCTGAGGAATTAACCTGTTATTTGGTAAAGATGCCCGGTGTTTATTTAGAGCGGGCGCTTAGTGTACTTTCGGATATGGTGATTAATCCTACTTTACCCAAGAATGAAATCGAGAAAGAGAAGGCAGTTATCTTGGAAGAGCTTAAGATGTATAAAGACCTTCCTCAAAGCTATGTCTATGAGTTATTGGATGAACTTTTATGGTCAAATCAGCCATTAGGCGCGCCGATAATCGGAACAGTCGAATCAGTAACTAGTATAAACCGGGTTGCTTTAGTTGCTTTTAAAGAAAAATACTATACTCCTTCCAATATTGTAATTAGTGCCGCCGGAGATTTAGAGTATAAAAAAATAGAAGAGGGTGTGGTTAAGATATTCGGCAGGCTTAAAGCTAAAAATACAGGTAGGTTTCTTGGGGCTAAGGAAGCGCAGAGTAAAGCCCAGCTTAAAGTATTTGCTAAAGATACAGAGCAGACCCATATGGCTTTGGGTTTCCGAGCCTTCCGCCGCGAGCATCCCTTAAAACATGCTTTAAGTATGCTGCACATAATCTTAGGCGCGAATATGTCCAGCCGCCTATTTAATGAAATAAGGGAAAAAAAGGGATTGGCTTATGAAATCGGCACATTAGTAAAACGCTTTCAGGATACCGGAGCCTTTATTGTTCACGCCGGGATTGATAACCAGAAAATAAATAAAGCCATCCCGCTGATCCTAAGGGAGTTGGAAAAAACTAAAGCTAAGCTCGTAAGCGAGGATGAATTCAGCCGGGCGAAAGAATTTTATATCGGCCAGTTAAGATTAGGTTTAGAAGACACCCTTGAGCATATGCTCTGGATAGGTGAAACTACTGCAACCTTAGATAAAATCTATTTATTAGAAGAGATTATTCAAGAGGTTAACAGAGTGACTCGGAAAGATATACGTGAGGTTGCCTGTCGCCTATTTAATGATGATAATCTTAATTTGGCTTTAATCGGGCCGCTTAAAAATAAGGAGGCGAAGATTAGCAAACTTCTTCGCCTGGATTAATATATGGAAATTTTATTAGTAGCAATAGCATTTCTTATTTTAGCGATCCTTTCTTTTTTCTTTGCTATCTCCGAAACTTCGATAATTGCTTTAAGTAAAATCAGGTTACGCCATATGTTGGCTCAAGGTATACAAAAGGCACAGGCAGTCCAGCGTTTGGTTACTAAATTAGATAAATTCATTATCGCGATTGTAATCGGTAATGACTTTGCAAATATCGCCATGTCAGCGATTGTAACCGCGATATGTATTCCTATATTCGGTCACAATATCGGCGTAATTATCGCTACTTTCCTGACTGCATTCTTTGTGCTTATTTTCTGCGAGATTGCCCCGAAGATACTGGCGATTAAGCATACTGAGAAGATGTCTCTTTTTACTGCTCCGATTATGGAGATCTTTATAAAAATATTTAATCCCTTGATTAATTTTTTCACTAGGATTAGCGATTTTACCCTTAGGCTATTTCATATTGACCCGGATAAAAGAGCGGCTTTGATTACTGAAGAAGAATTGAGGTTGATGATTGAGGTGGGTAAGGAAGAGGGTGTATTAAGCGACGAAGAAAGAAAGATGCTCCACCGCATCTTTGAGTTTGGCGACACAAAGGTAAGCGATGTGATGGTGCTTAAGGAAAAAATAGTTGCGGTAAACATCAATACCACTTCCGAAGAATTATTGGATATGTTTGTCGAGCAGGGCCATGCCAGGCTTCCGGTTTATAGCGGAACACTGGATAATATTGTCGGGGTTATCTATGCCCGCGACCTACTTTATATACTCAGGGATAAGGGCCTTTTCCTTTTGCAGGATTTAATCCATAAGGCTTGCTATGTTCCGGCAAATATCCGGGTCAATGAAGTTTTAAGGAAATTCCAACTGGATAAAATCCAAATCGCTATTATTGTGGATACCCATAATAAAACGCTGGGGATAGTTACCTTGGAGGATCTGATTGAAGAGATTGTTGGCGAGATAGAAGAGGAGCAGGCCAGTAACTTTACAAATAAAAATTGATTTTTAAATTTTAAAGTTGTATAATATACCGACAATATAAGTTAATACAAACAAGGAGGAAACAAATGGCAGAAAAAGGATATTGCGTCAAATGTAAAGCTAAAAGAGAGATGAAGGATGAGCAGAAGGTTACCATGAAGAACGGGCGCTCGGCGGCCAAGGGCAAATGCTCTACCTGCGGGACCGGTATGTATAAAATTCTAGGTAATAAATAATAGATAAATATTTTTAGAAAGAGGCAGATCCAAATAGAA
>JAPLLQ010000016.1:4859-5239 GCA_026387485.1 Candidatus Omnitrophota bacterium
AAAAAGCGCAGAAGGTGGTAATCTTAGATATGCGTAAGCTTGCCGCTTTCTGCGATTATTTTGTCCTTGCCAGCGCTACATCTTTACGGCAGGTAAACGCAATTGCCCGGTCAATCCAGGATGAACTTGCCAAAGACAAAATAAAATCTCTCTCGAAGGTCTCTCCTAATGACGAATCCGGATGGGTAGTTTTAGATTATGTTTCAGTCGTAGCGCATATATTCTTTAAGCCGATGAGAGAATTTTATTCTCTTGAGCGCCTATGGGCTGACGCTAAAAAAGTAAGGGTTTTAAGAAGTAATCCCACCGGGGCACACTAAAAAGACACTTTTAAAATGACCCGTTCGCCTTTGCTCGAGGGTCTATCCTTGAGTGAGCGA
>JAPLLQ010000095.1:0-1736 GCA_026387485.1 Candidatus Omnitrophota bacterium
CCTTTGCGCTTTCAACCTCTTGGAATGCTGCTCGAGCGCAAAATGCTAATAATCTGCTCTTTGAAATAAAGAGACTAGGCATTAAGGAACTAGAGCTGAGTTTTAATCTGGATAGTTCTATCGTAGCCGAACTTAGGAAGCTTATTCCGGATAATGGCTTTAAGGTAGTCAGCCTGCATAATTTTTGCCCTACACCTGAGGGACTTAGCCAAGAAGATGCGCTTCCGGATTGCTATTCTATGTCTTCATTGGACTCTCAAGAGAGAGCGCTGAGCCTGAAATATACCTGCCGGACTATTGATACTGCTAAATCCTTGGGTGCTAAGGCAGTAGTTTTACATTGCGGCAGGGTAGAGATGCATGATAAAACTAGGGAACTCATTGCTCTTTATAATCAGGAGTTCACTAACACAGGAAGATATCAAGATTTAAAGTTAGAGTTTTTAAGGGAGAGAGCAACCCTTTTCCAGCCGTTTTTAGATAACACACTGCTAAGCCTGAGGCAATTGAATCAATACGCCGAGGATCAAGGTATTTACCTTGGCCTAGAAAACCGTTTTTATTACCGCGAAATCCCCAGTCTTCAGGAAATAGGCATAATCTTAAATGAATTTAAGGGAGGAAATATATTTTACTGGCATGATACAGGCCATGCCCAGTTAATGGAGAATTTGGGAATTGCCCAGCATAAAGATTACCTGGATTTATACGCTAAGGATATGCTTGGTATTCATCTGCATAATATAACCGGATGCCTTGATCACCAAGCGCCTATTAAAGGAGAGTTTGATTTCGCATCCTTAAGGCCATACTTAAAGAAAGAAACCTTAAGAGTCATTGAAGCGCACTATCCGGCGACTGGCGACGAAATTAAAAAGAGCGTTACTTTTTTAACTAAAATATTCGATGGAGTCTTCTATAATAGGCAAGCCTGTAGTTTCGGGAAGGTTTTACCCTTCTTTACCACAAGAGATTAAGAACCAGATAGAGAGTTTTCTTGGGCCTAAGGAAGAAAAAATTGACGCGCTTGGCTGCCTGCTTCCTCACGCCGGATACATATATTCAGGAAAAGTCGCGGTAAGGACCCTGGCGAAAATTAAGATTAGAAATAACATTATACTCTTAGGGCCAAACCATACCGGTTACGGGCCCGATTACAGCATAATGACTGAGGGTGTCTGGCAGACGCATTTAGGCGAAGTAAAAATTAATTCCATTTTGGCTAAAAAAATTATTGAGCCTTCCGCATATCTAGAGGAAGATAGCTTAGCCCATAACTCTGAGCATTCTTTAGAGGTGGAATTACCGATTTTGCAGTATTTTAAAAAAGATTTTGAAATAGTGCCGATAGTTTTTAAGTCAGAGAATTTTGCAGAGCTGGTTAAAATCGGCGAAGAGATTGGTTTGGCTATTCAGGATTTACAGCTTAAGGATCAGGTATTATTAATCTCTAGCTCTGATATGACGCATTATGAAGAAGAAGCTCAAGCTCGGAAAAAAGACCAAAAAGCAATTGGAGCAATACTAAAGTTAGATCAGGATAAATTAAGGGAAGAGGTTACAGGTTTTAATATATCCATGTGCGGTTACGCGCCAACCGTGGTAATGCTAGGTGCCGCGAAAAAATTAGGGGCAAAAAAAGCCCAACTAGTCTCCTACCAGACTAGCGCAGATACGACCGGCGATAAAAGCAGCGTGGTGGGTTACGCCGGATTAATCATTAACTAATTATGGAT
>JAPLLQ010000095.1:1850-6848 GCA_026387485.1 Candidatus Omnitrophota bacterium
ATCCCACCTAAGGCGGACTTTAGTTTTTTCGTTACTACCCTTAGCCTGCAGGCCACGATTTCTTTAGGCCAGATCCCTAATCCGGTTACGAATAAGACCGAGGAGGACCTGATACAGGCAAAATTTCTTATTGATACCTTGGGGATGCTCCAGGAGAAAACCAAAGGAAATCTTACTCCTGAAGAAACCAAGCTTTTGGATAACCTGCTTTATGATTTAAGGTCAATCTATCTTTCTAAAAACAGGCCGGAAGGCCGTGGTTTGGCTTCCGATAAGCCAGAGGGCAATGGTTTGGCCTCCGATGGCCAAAGCCATAGCCAAAGCCACAAAGGAGAAGTAAAATGATTGATAAAGAGTTGTTAGCAATTTTAGCTTGTCCGGCATGTAAAGGCGATGTTGAATTAAAGGAAAATAAGATCGTCTGTAAAAAATGCGCCAAAAAATACCCGGTTAGGGACGGAATACCGGTAATGCTGATTGATGAAGCTGAGGGTTAATCTATGAAAAAAATACTTATTATCCACGGGCCAAATCTCGGCCTGTTAGGTCAAAGAGAGCCGAGCATATACGGTAAGGTTACTTTAAAAGAGATAAATAACAGCCTAAAAAGTTTGGCTAAAAAGAAAAAGGTCTCTCTTACGATTAAACAATCTAATCACGAAGGGGAGATTGTTGACCTTATCGGCAAAGCGAAAAATAAATTTAACGCTATTTTGATTAACCCCGCAGCTTACACCCATACTAGTGTAGCCATAAGAGATGCTATATCTGCCTCAGGCTTATTAACTGTGGAAGTCCATCTCTCCAATATTTATTCCCGGGAAGAATTCCGGCAAAAATCCTTAATCAGCCCCGTGGCTAAAGGCTCAATCCTGGGTTTTGGCCCAAAAAGCTATATTCTGGGTTTAGAAGCCCTGCTTGATTTAATCTAGTATACTTATGACCAACCGCCTGAAGAATTTTCTTGTTCAACTAAGAGAAGAAAAACTGGATGGTTTTATTGTATCATCTGAGGCAAATATATCTTATCTTAGCGGTTTCAAAAGCTGCGACGCCTATCTTTTAGTTACCCACAAAGATGTTATCTATTTCACTGATTCCCGGTATATAGAGGAAGCCAGGGGGCGGCTTAAAGGCACCGGAATAACCTTAAAAAAAATCAATGGTTTTACCTTTAAGCTTATCGCTGATTCCTGCCTAGAATTAGGCCTAAAAAGAGTGGGTTTTGAAGGAAGGGTACTTCCCTATGCGGAATACCAAAAAATTAAGCAGTATTTAAAAAGAAAAGTTGAGCTAATCTCCAAGCATTCATTGGTCGAAGGATTAAGGCAGATTAAAGAACCGGGTGAGATAGCTAATATTAAAAAGGCGATTCAAATCACTTCCCTGGCCTTTAAATTTATCAAAAAAATCTTAAAACCCGGGGTAAAAGAACTGGAGTTGGCTGCGGAACTTGAGCGGATTATCCGTTATCATGGAGCAAGCGGTTCGGCATTTGATGTAATTGTTGCTTCTGGCCCGCATTCAAGCTTCCCTCACCATGCCCCGACTAACAGAAAAATCAAGGCTGATCAACCGGTATTGATTGATATCGGCGCGGAATATAAGGGTTACAAATCCGACTTGACAAGGGTATTCTTTTTGGGTAAAATAAATACTCTTGGCCGACGGATATACGGTATTGTCCAAGAAGCGCAGGAAAAAGCTTTTGAAAAAATTAAACCCGGCATAGAGATTGCCGAAATTGACGCGGCTAGCCGGGGTTATATAGCTAAAAAGGGATACTCTGAATTTTTTGGCCATAATTTAGGCCATGGCATTGGTTTAGAGATACATGAAAGCCCAAGTATATCCCCAAAGAATAATGAAACCTTAAAACCAGGTATGGTTTTTACAGTTGAGCCGGCGATCTATTTACCGGGTAAATTCGGAATAAGGTTAGAAGATATAGCCTTAATAACAAAGGACAACTGTGAGGTGTTAAGTGGCACTGTCAATAAATGATATCAAATCAGGGGTAACAATTTTAGTGGATGACGATGTATATTTAGTCATCGATGCCCAACCTGTTAAACCCGGTAAGGGTGCGGCATTTGTTCGGGCGAAACTAAGAAATTTGAGGAGTTCCGGGATTCAGGAAAAAACCTTCCGGGGAACCGAAAAGATAGATCAGGCTTATGTTGAAGAAAGACGGCTGCAGTACCAATACAACTCCGGGCATCTTTATCACTTTATGGATCAGGATAACTATGAAGAGATTACGGTTGCCGAAGATAATTTAGGGAATAGTAAAAAATTCCTTAAAGATAACCTTGAAGTCTTAGGGTATTTTTATAAAAACGAAGTCCTTAATGTGAACCTGCCGAACTTTATTGAGTTTGAAATTAAGCATACCGAACCCGGGATTAAGGGAGATACGGCTAAAAGCGGAACTAAACAAGCAGAGATAGAAACCGGGGCAACTGTGCAAGTCCCGTTATTTATTAATGAAGGTGACCGGATTAAAGTAGATACCCGTAGCGGCGGATATGTAGAACGGGTTAATCAGTAAAGAGGAGCCCCAAGAATGAATATCAAAGAAATCAAAGAGATGGTAAACCTGATGAATGAGAATGATTTGGCTGAATTAGAAATTGAAAAAGATGGGATGCGTATTCGTCTAAAGAAGACTACTTCTGGGAGAATCGAAGGGTTTAACGGGCCGATAGTTGTAGAAAGGCAGAGAACTGGCGATACCCCGGGAAAACTTTTGGCCGATGAACTGATTAAAGAAACAGACCTTAAAACCATTGAGATAAAATCTCCTATGGTGGGAACTTTTTACCGCGCGCCTAACCCGGAGACAGGGCCTTATGTTGAAGTAGGCATGAGCGTTGAGCCGGGACAAGTCATCTGCATTATTGAAGCGATGAAGCTGATGAATGAAATAAAGTCCGAAGTAAAGGGTAAAATCCTAGAGATATTAGTTGATAATGCCGAACCAGTTGAGTTTGGCCAACCCATTTTTCTAATCGAACCTCTCTAAAAAAATAGAATGTTCTCAAAAATCCTTATCGCCAACCGAGGTGAAATCGCCCTCAGGATAATCCGCGCCTGCCATGAATTAGGGATCCGGACTGTCGCCGTATATTCCGAGGCGGACAGGAGTTCGCTACATGTGCGCGCAGCCGATGAAGCTATCTGCATCGGCCAGGCAGCCAGCACCAATAGTTATCTTAATATCCCGGCGATTATCAGCGCTGCGGAAATAACTGATGTAGAAGCGATCCATCCCGGATACGGCTTCTTAGCTGAGAACCCTCACTTCGCGGAAATCTGCGAATCCTGTAAAATTACTTTTATCGGCCCGACTGCGGAGAATATCCGGTTGATGGGGGATAAAATGACTGCCCGTGCCACTATGCATAAAGCAGGCCTGCCAATTGTCCCGGGAAGTTCCGGCGTAATAAAAAATAAAGAAGAAGCCCTTAAGACCGCTAAAATAATCGGTTACCCGGTAATCATCAAAGCAGTTGCGGGCGGAGGCGGGAAGGGGATGCGTATCTGCCACAATGACCTTACTTTAGTTTCCAGTTTGATGACTGCTCAGGCTGAAGCAGAGGCAAATTTCGCTAACTCCAGCCTATACATAGAGAAATACATTGAAAAACCGCGCCACATTGAAATTCAGGTTTTAGGGGATAGATACGGCCACATTATTCACCTGGGGGAAAGGGACTGCAGCATTCAAAGAAGGCATCAGAAATTACTCGAAGAATCCCCGTCTACGGTAGTAGACGGTAAAATGCGAAAACGCCTTGGCGAGTTAGCGCTTAAAGGGGCTAAAGCGGTAAATTATGTCAGCGCCGGGACAATAGAGTTATTATTTGACCGGCGAACAAAAGATTTTTATTTTATGGAGATGAATACCCGGATTCAGGTAGAACATCCGGTAACCGAGATGGTCACCGGCGTAGACCTGATAAAAGAACAGATTAAAATTGCCTTCGGAGAAAAACTGGAAATCCACCAAGAGCAGATCCAGATAAAAGGAGCGGCGATAGAGTGCCGGATCAATGCTGAGGATTACAAAAACAATTTTATGCCTTCTCCCGGTAAAATTGAAAACCTGATCTTTCCCGGAGGCCCGCGGGTCCGCCTGGATACCCATATCTATCCCGGATATGAAATTTCGCCATATTACGACTCTTTAGTAGCTAAATTAATCGTCCATGGTAATAATCGGCAGGAGGCGATTAAGATTATGCAGCGAGCGCTAAGTGAATTTCATATAGCTCCGATTAAAACCACTATACCTTTCCACCAGGAGGTTTTAAATAACCCCCTATTTTTAAAAGGAGACATATCCACCCATTTTGTCCAAGAAATGATGAAAGAAGAAGCAAAGGGAGAATAGTAATGACTCAAGAGGAATCACGCACAGATCTAGGTCTTATCCGCATACATAAAAACGTAATTGCTTCTATCGCTTCCTTATCGGCAATGGAGATTGAGGGAGTTAAACGGGTGGGATTCGGCGGACTAAGAAGCAGCCTGATGGAATTACTCGGCCAAAAAAATGTTTCGGCTATAAAAATCGTGATTAGTAAGAACGAAGATGTAAAAGTTGAAATCCCACTATTCATAAAATACGGGTTCAGTATCCCTGATATAGCTAATAAAGTCCAGGAGAATGTCCGCACTAGTTTAGAAAAAATGACTAATCTATCTATAAAAGATATAAATATTAATGTTCAGGGCATAGAAAGGGGTTAGGCGATGAGGATATTTACGGTTTTAGGAGTATTGTTTTATGCGGCAATAATCATCTTAGCTGGTATAGCTTTAATCGTTTTTTCCTTAAACCTATTGCCGGCCGAACAGATAAATAATTTATTGTTTTATGCTCAAGACAACCTTAATTCCCGGATAATTATCGGCCTTTCCGGAATCCTCTTGATTCTACTCAGTTTCTCCTTTGACCAGCTGATTTTAGTCCGTATCCAGCGGGAAAAAACC
>JAPLLQ010000065.1 GCA_026387485.1 Candidatus Omnitrophota bacterium
AATTACCGGCGGAGCTGGCTTTATCGGCAGCGCCTTTATCAGGCTACTTCTTAGGGATGGTTCTATGCTAAATGGTCATAAGAATAGAACCGTCCCTATTGTAATTGACAAGCTTACCTATGCCGGAGACTTGAAACGGCTTAAAGAGGTAAAGGGTAGGTTTAAGTTCTACAAAACCGATATCTGTAATAAAAAACAAATAGACTCTATTCTTTCCAAAGAGAAGCCGGATATCGTCGTTCACTTTGCTGCGGAATCGCATGTCGACCGTAGCATTAACGATGCTTCGCCGTTTATTGAGACAAACATCAAGGGTACGCAGATACTTTTGGATGCTAGCCGCAAGCATAAGGTAAGTAAGTTTATTTTTATCTCTTCTGATGAAGTTTACGGAGAAATACCTAGTGGAAAATTTACCGAGAAATCTTCGATTAAGCCCAATAGTCCTTACGCAGCCTCTAAGGCATCAGCAGATCTGTTAGTTCAAGCCTATGTCAGGACATACAAATTCCCCGCGATAATTATTCGTCCTTGCAATAACTATGGCCCATGGCAATATCCGGAGAAATTGATTCCAGTAGCAATCGCCAGTGTGCTTAAAGGCGGTAAAGTTCCTGTTTACGCCAGAGGCCAGAATGTCCGCGAGTGGCTTTATGTTGATGATTGCGCACAAGGCATTATGACGATTATGAATAAGGGGAAAATCGGCCAGATTTATAACTTAGGAAGTGGCGCAGAGAGTAAGAATATAAATACCGTAAAGCTTCTGCTAAAAAATCTAGGCGTAAGCCAAAACCGTTACAAATTTGTCAAAGACCGCCCCGGCCATGACATAAGGTACAGTCTGAACTCCTCAAAAATCAAAAAGGCGCTTGGCTGGAGCCCCAAGGTTAAATTTGAAGAAGGCATTAAGCTCACCATTAATTGGTATCTGCAAAACAAAAATTGGCTACTCAGGGACTGTCCCAAAAAATAATTAGTAGCGGACGTTTTTCCCGCATTGCTATATAAAAATTGTGCGGGATCCCGCCTGCTATGAAATAGCTTGGCGGGAAAACTTCCGCTACTAGCGTAACCGCAGGGGTTTACTAATAAGCATATAGGACATTTTGTGATAATATCTATTGCATTATTTAGGACATATGGTATACTTATTACGTAGGTTAGATAGATATTATGTCCTATAGAGGGAAGAGTATGAATCCAGTCTTAATTTCAGACAAGGAAAAATTAGAGAGTATAATTAAGCAGGCTAAGATAAGCCGTTCGGAGCTTGCCCGCCTCATCGAGGTAAGCTATAAGACAGTTTATCGCTGGCTGGATAAAAATGTTATTCCCCATAGAAATGAATCCCGTAGGATTGATGAATTATTCAAAGAGTTTGTAGACCTAAGGGAGTTAGTAAATAAGCTTAAATCAAATTTAGGCGATCCGCTTAAGATACTTAAGAGCCCTAAGGAGATTCGCACTAAATTCATCCTTGATATGACATATAATTCCAACGCTATTGAAGGCAGCCGGATGACCTTGAAAGAAACCGAGGCAGCGTTTAAAGGCGAAAAAGTAAGAGGTAAGGAGATCTTTGAGGTTTTTGAGGCGGTTAATCATAAAAACGCGCTTGAGTTTTTATTGGATGAAGTAAAACCGGGCTTTAAAATAAACGAAAATTATATTTTAAAATTACATTCTATCGTCATGTATAATTTTAATGATAAACTTCCCGGCAAATATCGTACAGGGTTTGTTAATTTAACCAATACAGAGAAGAAACTGCCTTCAGCTCAAATGGTACCTCAAGAGATGCGTAAGTTAATATCAGGTATTAATAAATATGGTAAAGATATAATTGGTAAAGTTGCAAGCGACCACTACACATTTGAGGTCATACATCCTTTTTTTGACGGGAATGGAAGGGTGGGGAGGCTCATTTTAATAACGCAACTTTTAAGCAGGGGCTATCCTCCTGCTATTATTCAGATAGAAGATCGTTATAAATATTATACGGCTTTGGGTAAGGGCGATTTGGGCGATTTTAAAAATATGGCCCAAATGATTTGCGATAGCGTTATTAGGGGGTACAATTTATTGAAAGGAACGTAATGCCAGTTGTTATTGTCACCGGTTCTTGCGGCTTAATCGGTTCTGAAACCGTAAGTTTCTTTGCTGAAAAAGGCTTTGATATTGTCGGAATCGACAATAATATGCGCAAAAGCTTCTTTGGCAAGGATGGCTCTATTCTTTGGAACCAGAAACGGCTGCAAAAGAAATACAAGATCTATAAGCATTATTCCGCAGATATCCGTAACGAAAACCTGATTAATAAGATATTTAAAAAATACGCCACAGAGATTGTTTTAATCGTGCATGCCGCGGCCCAGCCATCACACGATTGGGCGGCAAAAGACCCCATAGTGGATTTTGCAGTGAACGCACAAGGTACGCTCGTTCTGTTGGAAGCATTCAGAAAATGTTCCCCCAAGTCAGTTTTCATTTTTACCTCAACTAATAAAGTCTACGGCGACCGGCCTAATTCTTTACCGTTGATTGAATTAGAGAAGAGATATGAGTTGCCAAAAGAGCATCAGTATTATAAGGGTATAGATGAATCAATGAGTATTGATAATTGCCTACATTCTGTTTTTGGTGCCTCAAAGGTTGCCGCGGATATTATGACACAGGAGTATGGCAGATATTTCCATTTTAAAACCGGCGTGTTTAGAGGAGGTTGTCTTACTGGCCCGGTGCATTCCGGTGCCGAGCTGCATGGATTTTTGTCATACTTAGTTAAATGCGCCGTAACAAAACGCAAGTATAAAATTTATGGTTATAAAGGTAAGCAGGTTAGGGATAATATACACTCCTTTGACTTGGTGAACGCGTTCTACCATTATTTTAAAGATTCCCGCTGCGGAGAGGTTTATAATCTAGGAGGAGGCAGGTTTGCCAATGTCTCGGTCCTGGAGGCAATAGAGATGTGCGAGAAGCTAAGCCAAGATAAATTTGATTATGAGTATATCGACACCAACCGTATCGGCGACCATATCTGGTGGATTTCCGACGTCTCCAAATTCAAATTTCATTACCCCGCCTGGAATTACAAATACGGCATAGAAGATACTATTAAAGAGATCTATGAAGCTCAAGCGTAGTCTCCGTAGGCGTTTTATCGTAGCTGAATCTGACTCCCTCGTTATTGAAACAATTCAAACAGTAGAGAAACAGGGACTGTCTTCGCAGGGGACTGTCCCTGATACATATCTGCGCATACTTAAGCTTAAAGGCACCTGGCACGCCAATGATTACAATGAACTTTGCTTTGAAGTTACCTGTCGCAAAGGCCCGCCTGAAACCTACACCTTTAAAGGAAGCTGGAAACTAAACAACAGCCAACAGATTGAATATACATCTGAGGATGGCCGCGATACATTAACCTTAAAGGGTTACTGGGAGATATCTTTAGCTAACCGCATTGTTTATGTTCTTGAAGGTAGCTCAACCTCGCGTTTTGAATTCAAAGTCCAGCTTGAGTCCTCAACCCTTTACCCTAAAAAAGGCCAGATCCGCTACCGTATTGGCATAGGCATCCGTCAAAGCCGCTTGACTTTACCCGGACAAATGCTTATCCTCTACGGAGAATGGAAGTTTGGCCGCAATTTAGGGTTAATTTTCCAGATGAATTATGGTCAAGGCAAGGTCAGGGCAATAGAATTCGGGGCAGAAGTAACTTTTGGCCGCAACAAAGTTATTTTCGCGCTTAAGAACGAGTTTAGCGAGCCTTTAGGCGTCACTCTTACTATGACGCATAAATTCTTGAAAGTCCTTGATGCTGAAGCCTTTTTAAGCCTAAAATCCTGCCAAGATCAGCACGCCATTGAAGCCGGAATAACCATCCCTTTTTAAGCAAAAAACCCTTTATTTTCCTTGACTTAATGTTATAATATTCAGTCTATGGACTGTTTCCGCAGATATCCATCTACAAGTTAAAATCAGGAGAAAAGATGAAAAAAGCTCTTATAACCGGAATAACCGGCCAGGACGGCTCGTATTTAGCAGAGTTGCTTCTATCTAAAGGATATGAAGTTCACGGCATTATCAGAAGGGCTAGCACCTTTAATACCGGCAGAATAGGCCATATCTATGTTGACCCGCATTTTAAAGGAGTCAAATTATTCCTGCATTATGGCGATATTTCAGATTCCGAGCAAATCAATAACATTATTTTTAATATAAAGCCTGATGAAGTATACCATCTGGCCAGCCAAAGCCATGTCAGGGTAAGTTTTGATATTCCTGAGTACACGGGAAATATTACTGGTTTAGGCACAACACGTATTCTGGAGGCAATCCGCCGCAGCGGACGAAAGATTAAATTTTATCAGGCATCTTCGAGTGAAATGTTTGGTTCAGCACTTCCCCCACAATCAGAAACTACTGGTTTTCAACCGCAAAGTCCTTATGCCTGCGCTAAACTTTATGCATATTGGCTTACGAAAAACTACCGAGATGGATATAAAATGTTTGCCTCAAATGGTATACTTTTTAAT
>JAPLLQ010000074.1 GCA_026387485.1 Candidatus Omnitrophota bacterium
CAATCCTAAGTTCGTCAAGTTTAATAGGGCACATAGTACACCTCCTATAATTATAGTTGTAAGGGCGGCAACAAGAGGGGTCATTTCCCTGGAGGAGGGCTCTTGCGCCACCCTTAACAACATAGCCGCAACTAATATTCCTGCCACGGAAAGAATAGTTAACGGCTGGGTTAAGTGGGTTAAAAATGTATTTGTCGGATTTAGTGCGATTTGATAAATCTGCTGGCCATAGAAGATGGATATAATGGATAGGACGACGAGTAAGGTAACTACAACTGCGCCATTTTTATTTGTAGGCGGAGCGCGTACGCCATAACTCAACGCACCTGCAATGCGCCTGATTAAGAAATTTATTTCTCCGAGGAAGCCGGTTATTGCGCTAAGCGCGGCTGCAAAATACCTTGATCCTCTAATCTTGTCTGGATTGCGTGGATCCGTCTTGACATTAGCTCTTTTATAAGGTACTCCGCTTCCAGGCTCTTCATTTCTTCTCTCATCTCTGTAAGTATTAACATTTTTTATTCCTCCTTTTATTGCGTCTACCCAACGCTTAATAATTTGAGCAGCCCAAGTTGCTAAACGCGCTGATAAAGGAGGAGCTTGAGGATTGTTATTAATAGTATTATCTTTTATAATAGTTGTTTTAACTGACCCGTCTTTTACTGAATCCGCGGGCTTTGTTGATAATGCCCTAACTATTGCTAATAAGGCATTTCTCAAGAGATTTAAGAAAGCGTTTCCATTTGCAGATTCATCTGTTGTTTTTGCTGTAACCCTTGCACCAGAAACAGGTGTTGCCTGTGTTTTGGAAGCGCTTTCTTTATTATTTTCGGACTGCAAAGGCCCAGAGCTGAGCACTTCAGATACGATTGCCGCTACTGCATCAATTATACTGATTATATTCGCGCGGGCTGAGCCGAACTCTACCCTTATCGCATTAATTACCAAGCTTAACCCTGTTGCATATTTAACTTTAGCTATTGAAGTTAGTGCGGCGGCGAGATTTCTTAATAAACCGTGATTTACAACATTCTTCTGAACATCTACAAACTCAACTACCTGATTAATACCTGCGGCATCTGCTGCTAACTCAGCCTTAACAAAATTCTCTTCTTTTAATGCCTGAATAAAATCTTCTGTCTCATTAAGTAAAATAAGGGCTGCGGCAAGCTGAATTTCTGAAGTATAAGGAAGGCCGAACCTGCTTGCGATTAACTGGGCTGCGCGGAAATAGCGACCCTTTATATCCTTTATATTGCGGGACTTAATAGCCCTAATGAGATTCTTAAGCAGGGCAACTAAGTAATCATCATCTTCGCGGCGCACTGCCTTACCTATTAAACCGACCTGAATAAGATGATGATACAAAGCCCTTGCTGCTGCTTCTTCGTCTAATTCTGTTAAAATAGCTACGTCGGGATTATTAAGTAAAACCTTTATTCTGCTTTCAAATACTGCTGCAAGATTAGATTGTTTAGATAAAGAGATAATTTTATTGCAAATATCAGAGTCAGAATGCTCCGGCGGCCCGCGAGTTGTCTGAGAGGTCCCGAATCCGGAAGGTATTCTAAGTCTTGCACCGGCAACTACTGCGCCTAACCCCATTGCTCCTAATCCTAAAGCTATGAAGCCGTGTCCAGTCAAGGCTGCAAAAACCGCGCTACCCAAAAGCAATCCGCCTGCTATAGCTACAGGGACTGTCCCCGTCTTGGCTATTGGCGAAGTTCTGACAGGGGACTGTCCCTGAGATTCTGTTCTGCTGCCTTTGGAAAATAGATTCAACCCCGAATTTAGAGCTGCACCCAC
>JAPLLQ010000129.1 GCA_026387485.1 Candidatus Omnitrophota bacterium
CAGCTTTGAGGCAGAAGGTATGTTAAACGAAGCGCGCCAGCTTTCTAAGATTGCCAAAAATATTGTAGTAAAGATCCCTTTAACTAAGGAGGGGCTTAAGGTGGTAAAGGTTCTGAATGGTGAAGGAATAAAAACGAATGCTACATTATGCTTTTCTGCGAATCAGGCTTTATTAGTAGCTAAGGCTGGTGCAGAGTATGTTTCTCCTTTTATCGGTAGGCTTGATGATATAGCTCAGGTAGGTATGGATTTAATCCGCAATATTAAAACTATATATAAGAATTATGGGTTTAAAACCCAGATAATCGTTGCCTCAGTACGTAATCCTGTACATGTTATGGATGCGGCTATTCTGGGAGCGGATATCGCTACTGTGCCTTTTAGCGTGATTGAACAGTTGATCAAGCACCCGCTTACTGACATAGGAATCAAAAGGTTTTTGGAAGACTACCAAAAGATACCCAAGCAATAATAATGCCAAAGTTGAAAATTGAAATCCGAAAAACACCAAGAGACACTCTTGCTAAATTCTTAAATTTTCAAAAAGATTATTCAGGTATTTTTTTTATAGAGTTATTGTTTATTCTCGGTGCTTTGCTATTTGGAAACCGGGGTTTAACCTATTTGTACGCCGAGGATAATATTATGCAGGCACAATCTATGCCGATTACGATTAACGGCGATACGGTAGAATACTCTACGGATAAAAATGAGGCCAGCGCTTCGGGAGATGTTGAAATCACTTATAGAGGCAGTAAAATGACTTGCCAGAAATTAGTTGTTAATACCCAGACTAAAGATGGAGTAGCTTTGGGAAATGTAAGATTAGAGGATGAGCAGGGTGTTGTTGAGGGGGATAAAATAGTTTATAACTTTCAGAGTAAGACTGGTACTATTATTGATGCGCAATTCCGCTCTAATCCTTATTTTGGCAGGGCTAGAAAACTAGATAAGGTAAGCGAGGCAGAATTTATCGCTCGCTATGGCTATGCCACAACCTGCAGCCTGGATAAACCGCATTATCGCATTGGCTCAAGCCAGATAAATATGCTTCCTAAGAATATGATTCAAACTAAGAATGACACCTTTTATTTATGGAAGGTTCCTATATTATACCTGCCTAATTTTAACCATTACCTTCAGGATCCGATGATGCATGTCCAGGTTACGCCGGGTAAGACTAAAGATTGGGGGCCTTTTATTCTTAGTACCTGGAGATATAATTTAGCTAAAAATGTCGAAGGCAGGGTGTATTTAGATGCCCGTAAGGATCTGGGTTGGGCTGAGGGGTTTGGGTTAAATTACAATACCGAGATAGCCGGAAAAGGCGACTTTAAATTTTATTATACCGATGAGAAACCTTCCGACATCCCTAAGAATCAAGGTTTTCCAAAAGAATATCAACGCTATCTTCTGCGCTGGCGTCACAAATGGGATATCGACAAAAATACGAATATTATTTCCGAATTTGTTAAAATCAAAGACGAAGAGCGGAAGAAGTATGACCCGAATAAGAATTTTCTCAAAGATTATTTTTTCCGCGAGTATGAAAAAGATTCCCAGCCTTTGAGCTATGCTTTATTTCACCACAGCTTTGTTTATTCCAGTATAGACGTTTTACTTCAGGATCGGGTTAATCATTGGTATGATCAGTTAAGTAAAATTCCGGAAGTAAAATATACCCTACCTAGCCTTAAATTAGGGGATACTCCGCTATATTTTGAAAACAATTCCGTATTTACCAGTTTTAATAAAAAGGCTATTACTGCTCCGACGAGCCCGGATGATTTGACTGTCTCAAGGCTGGATACTATTAATAAACTCTCCATGCCGATGAAAGTGGCCTTTTTGAATTTTTCCCCTTTTGTCCAAAATCGCGAGATTGCTTATGATAAAAGTGCCGATGGTAAGGCTCTACCGGTAAGTACTGTTTTCTACGCTGGAGGAGACTTAAGCACTAAATTTTACAAGGCCTCTCATCTTAAGACTAATTTTTTAGGTTTGGACTTGAATGGCTTAAGGCACATA
>JAPLLQ010000020.1 GCA_026387485.1 Candidatus Omnitrophota bacterium
CGTCACCCGCAAAGATACGATTTGCTCGAAAACTGCCAGATTTATTTAATATTTAGCGGATGACTTGGCTTGATTTCGAGCAGCACGTGTGCAGCCCGAGCGAAGATTTTCCTCGCTGGGGAAAATCGAGCGGTGTTGCGAGAAACAAGACAAGGCAGCCGATAAAAGGGAAAAGTGTATTCTCCTAAAGTCAGGATAATTTTAACTATAGCTTTAATAGCAGCTTGGAGTTTCCTGATTTTATTCAGGCAGCAGAAGCTTTACAAAGATAATTGTTTAGCTATGGGGACCTTTGTAGAAGTAGTTTCTCCGAGCAAGACAGCTGCGGCTATTGTCTTTGATGAGTTTAGGCGGATTGAGAATTTATTAAGTAAATATAATCCGGATAGCGAAGTATCTAAGCTAAATAGAATAGGTAAGCTAAAAGTCAACCCGGAAACTTTTTATGTTATCAATAAAGCTAGGGAATTCTATTTATTAAGTGACGGCGCTTTTGATATTACTGTAGCTGGGCTTATGGACCTTTGGGGTTTTACGGATAAAAAATACCGCGTTCCTTCTGAAGCCGAAATCAAGATGGCTTTAGGGCTTGTCGGTTCAGATAAAATTGTTTTACGCGATTCGGATAGTATGATACAATTTAAACTTCCTAAAATGAAGATAGATTTAGGGGGGATTGCCAAAGGTTATGCCTTGGATTGCGCGGTTAAAAAATTAAAAGCCAATAATATCAAGAGTTGTTTGATAAATTGCGGAGGACAAGTTTTTGGCCTGGGAGATAGATTCGGTAAGCCCTGGAAAGTGGCAATAAAAAATCCCCGTAAGGATAGGCTGGAAACTTTGCTAGAATTAAAGAATCAATCCGCAGCTACCGCCGGAGATTATGAGCAATATTTCATAAAAGAAGGGAAGCGATACTGCCATATTCTAAATCCTAAAAGCGGGTATCCTGCGGACTCAGGTATAAAATCAGTAACAGTCATCGCCAGCGAAGGCTTAACCGCTGATGCCTTAGCCACAGCGGTCTTTGTTTTAGGTAGAGGAAAAGGCGAAGCCTTAGAAAAAAAGTTTCCCGGAATTAAAGTTAAATTAACCGATGAATAATTTACCCAAAAAATTTATATTTTTATCCGAGATTATCAATCTTCCTGTTATTGACGCAAACAGCGGGAGAAAGATAGGCAGGGTTGGCGATCTCGCCGTAAGCTTAAAAGAAATGTACCCAAAGGTAAATACATTAATTATGCGTTCTAAAATAAAAAGAATTTTGTATCTTCCTTGGAAGAACGTAAAGATGATTACTGAAGGCAAGGGTATCTTTCTAGAGAATACTCCGGACTTATTAATTGAAAACGGAAAACTTCCGGAAAACGAAATTTTACTGAAGGAATCATTTTGGGATAAGCAGATTGTAGATATCCATGGTTCAAAGGTAGTCCGGGTTAATGACCTGCATCTTTTAAGGGAGGGGCAGAACCTTTGGGTAGTGCATATGGATATCGGGATTACCGGGCTTTTGCGCAGATTAGGGTTTCTTAAAATAATTGATTCTTTTATAAAGCTGGTATCCTCCTATGAGCTTGAGGATCGTCTTATCTCCTGGAAATTTGTCCAACCTATTAATAGTACGATTGGTAACGATGCCCTATCTTTAAAGGTCCACCATTCAAAATTAGCCGAACTTCATCCTGCTGACCTCGCCGATATCTTGGTTGATTTAGGAACCGAAGAAAGGATTAATATACTTAAATCCTTGGATAATGCCACGGCGGCAAGCACGATCGAACAACTCCCTTCTAAGATCCGCCTTCAGGTCGCGGAATTACTTGATCAAAAACAACTGGTAGATATCATAAACGAAATGGCTATGGATGAAGTTGCCGACCTGCTTTCACAGTTGCCTAAAAAGAAGGTTAATGCTTTATTCTCAAGGCTTCCTCAGGATAAGGTTACTCAAATCTCCGAGCTTCTCGGCCATGCCCGCCATTTAGCCGGCAGTATTATGAATACGGAATTTATTGCGGCCAAGCACAATGAAACTGCGGGAGTGGTTCTGGAAAAGATAAAAAAGGAAGCCCGCAGGAAAGAAACAGTTTATTATATTTATATATTGGATGATAATGGTTTACTGGCCGGAGTAGTGACTTTACAGCAGTTATTGATCGCGCCTGCTGAAAAGATTATCTCTGAGTTTATGCGTAAACGCATTGCCAAAGTCAGAATAAATACAAACATAAAAGATGTGGCTGAGATTTTCTATAAATATGACTTTACGGTTGTCCCTGTAATCGATAAATTCGGTAAAATCCAGGGTATAATTACGATGAAGGATGCTTTTGAATCAGTATTTCACCAGATCCGCAAGGAAACGGAACAGATACAATGAAACTTTGGGATAAAATTAAAGAAAAACCGATAATTCGAAACCTGATAATATTTCTTGCCGTACTTGGCCCGGGGATTATAACCGGCAGCGTTGATAATGATGCCGGAGGGATTACCACTTATTCGGTTGCAGGGGCGATATTCGGATATAAGCTTTTATGGACGCTCATCCCGTCTTTTATAATTTTAGCGGTAGTCCAGGAAATGAATGCCCGAATGGGGATTGTTACCGGCAAAGGCTTGGCTGACCTTATCCGAGAAAACTTTGGGGTTAAAATTACATTTTTTATATTCTTAGGGCTACTTGCCGCGGATATCGGAAATACCGCAACAGAATTTGCCGGTGTAGCCGGAAGTATGGATGTCTTTGGAATAAGCAAGTACGTCTCGGTGCCCCTAACCGCATTTGCCGTATGGATACTCGTAGTAAAAGGGAACTATAAAACCTCAGAAAGAATATTCCTGCTTTTTAGTTTTTGCCTATTATCTTATATCGTATCTGCAATTCTTGCCAAGCCAGATTGGCATCAAATCAGCGCGGCTATTATAAAACCAGCTATGCATATAAATAAAGAATATCTGGGCATGATTTTAGGTATTGTAGGAACCACCATTGCCCCCTGGATGCAATTCTATATGCAATCGGCAGTTATCGAAAAGAGGATCAAAATAGAGGATTACAAATTTGTCGTAGCTGATGTAATTATTGGATGTACCGCTACAGTA
>JAPLLQ010000143.1 GCA_026387485.1 Candidatus Omnitrophota bacterium
ATCTTCCGACGAGAAAAAGCTTGACTATCGACGGTTTTTAATTTAAGATGAGGTTTATAAAAAATAAAGGAGAAAGAATGGTTAATGTAGGGGTAATAGGGGCGACAGGTTATGCCGGCGAGGAATTAATTGCTCTGCTTTTAAAGCATCCTGAAGTAAGGATTACCAACGTTTCAGCTAAAATCGATAAGCCGCAAAAGATATCGGATTTATTTCCTAAATTTAAAGGCCGGGTTGACCTTATTTGCCAAGCGCCCGACGTAAAAGAAATTGCTAAGTCTTGTGATTTAGTATTTCTGGCTTTGCCGCATACTGTTTCGATGCAGATTGCGCCAAAATTGCTTAAGGCCGGTAAAAGGGTGATTGATTTAAGCGCTGATTATAGATTAAAAAATCTAAAGGTTTATGAAAAATTTTATCAGGTAAAACAAAGCGATAAGACTAATCTCGCTCAGGCAGTATATGGGCTACCGGAATTATACCGGGTTAAGATTAAAGAGGCAAAACTTATTGCTAACCCCGGTTGTTATCCTACGGCAGCGATATTGGCCTTAGCTCCGTTGGTAGCTTTTGGCATTGCTGATACAAGCTCAATAATTATTGATGCTAAGTCTGGGGTTAACGGAGCAGGAAGAAAATTAGATGAAGGATTTTTATTTTTAGCCGAAGGATTTTTATTTTCCCAGATTAATGAAGATTTTAAGGCTTACAAGGTTAATGTGCATCAGCATTCTCCGGAGATTAATCAGGAACTATCAAATTTAGCCGGTAATTCGATCAGTGTGATTTTTGTACCTCACCTTTTGCCTTTAAACAGGGGGATTATAGAAACGATTTACATCAAGAAAAATAAAAAGTCAAAAGAAAAAAACCAAAACCTGATTAGTTTGTATGAAAAGTTTTATAAGAAGGAACCATTTGTAAGAATTAAGCCAGAAGGCCAATTCCCGAGGATAAAGGATGTGGCAGGGACTAATTATTGCGATATTGGGATTAAGGATGATGCCGCAGGGATTATTGTGATTTCAGCGATAGATAATCTGCTTAAAGGCGCAGCAGGCCAGGCAGTTCAGAATATGAATATTATGTATAAATTTCCTGAAGAGTTAGGGTTATTATGAAATTATATAATAAAGCGATTCTTCCTACAGGGTTTAAGGCCAGCGGAATAGCCAGCGGAATAAAAAAATCAGGAAAACTTGATTTAGCTCTTTTTCTTTCTGAGTTTTCTGCCAAGGCTAGCTGCCTATTTACCAAAAATAAAATACCGGCTGCGCCGATAATTCTCAACCAGCGTTACCTTAAGAATAACCACCTATTTAGGGCGATTATTGCCAATAGCGGGAATGCCAATGCTTTTACAGGTTTACATGGTTTAAAAGACGCCGAACTTTGCTCTAAAATTTTAGCCAAAAATTTAGGCCTAAAAAAAGAAAGTGTTTTGGTTGCTTCTACGGGTATTATCGGAAGGAAACTGCCTGTTCCTAAAATTAAATCCGGGGTACCAGAATTAATAAAGAAACTCTCCATTTTAGGAATAGCCCAGGCTAAAAAAGCTATAATGACTACTGATACTTTTGTTAAGGAAGTTTCGCTGAAATTTAATATCGCAAACAAAGTGATTACTGTTTGCGGGATAGCTAAGGGCGCGGGAATGATTGCTCCGGATATGGCTACCTTGTTATCTTTTATTTTTACCGATGCCAATATTTCCCAGGGAGCGTTAGATAAAGCCTTAAAAGCTTCTGTAGAAGAATCTTTTAACTGTATTACCGTTGATGGATGCATGAGTACCAATGACAGTGTAATGCTTCTGGCGAATGGAGGAGCAAGAAATAACCTGATTGATTCAGGAAAGAATCTGAAGTTATTCACTAAAGGGTTAGAAATTGTTTGTCTTGCTCTGGCTAAGAAGGTAGTCAAGGATGCGGAAGGCGCGAGTAAATTTATTCAAATCAAGGTAAGCAAGGCTAAAAATTTTAAAGAGGCAAAGCTTGCGGCATTAAGCATCGCCAATTCCACCCTTTTTAAAACTGCAGTATATGGCGAGAATCCGAATTTCGGCAGGATTGTCGCCGCTCTTGGCTCAAGCGGGATAGAGACGCAGGAGGAGAAATTAAAGATCAAAGTAAGTTCTTTAAAGAAGAAAGATATTAGTGTGGAGGTTATTATTAATAAGGGCAAAGCAAGCGCGACAGTATATACCTCGGATTTAACCCCGGAGTATATTAAAATAAATGCGGAATATAATTAATCTACCCGTTACTTGAATTATGCGGGATAACCGGAGAACCGAAAATGGAAGAAGCAATTAAAAAGGCAGATGTCCTTATAGAGGCTTTGCCGTATATTAAAAATTTTCATAAGAAAGTAATCGTAATCAAATATGGCGGGAGTATTTTAGGAGAGGAGAAGATCAGGAAGGGTGTATTAGAGGATATAGTTTTCTTGAACTTTATGGGTTTAAGGCCTATTCTTGTACATGGTGGAGGCCCGAATATCAGCGACCGGATGCGCTTAAGCGGGAAGAAGGCTGAGTTCGTGGACGGTATGCGGGTTACTGACGAGGAAACCTTAGAGGTAGTCGAAGAAGAATTGCAGAGCTTGAATGATATTATTGTTGCAGAGATAAATGAATTAGGGGCTAAGGCAGTTGGTTTAAATGGAAAAGATAGGCAGTTGATCCAAGCGGAGAAGAAGAAAGCCGAGATAGATTTAGGCCTGGTGGGTAATATTTTCGGGATTGACAATGAGATTATGCAGGAGGAATTGAATAAGGATAGAGTAGTGGTAATTCTTCCTATGGGCCGGGGTAAAGATAAAAAAGCCTACAATGTTAATGCTGATGAGGCTGCGGCAAAGATTGCCGTGAGTATGAATGCCGAAAAACTGGTTTTATTAACCAATGTTAAGGGGATTATGGGTAATCCTGAAGACCCAAATTCATTTTTATCTACTTTAACTATTGCCGAAGCTAAGGGTTTGATTGATGAGGATGTTGTTCAGCAGGGGATGATCCCCAAGGTTAAGGCTTGCATTGATGCGCTTGGCGGCGGAGTAAAGAAAACGCACATTATTGATGCCCGGATTCCCCATGCCCTGCTTTTAGAGATTTTTACCGATCAGGGAATCGGAACGGAGATAATTCGGTAACTAGTAAACTAGTAACTCGTAACTAGTAATTAAAAATATGAAACTTCAAGAGGTATTTGACAGCTATAAAGAAAATATAATGCCTACTTACACCAAAACACCGGTGGTTTTTATTAAGGGTAAGGGTTCAAAGCTTTGGGATATTCAGTCTAAGGCTTATTTAGATTTTTTCCCGGGTTGGGGCGTAGGAAATCTCGGGCATTGCCATCCTAAAGTTATGCAGGCAGTAAGGGAGCAGGTAGCAAAATTAATCTTTATTCCGAATAATTATTACCATATCCCTCAGGCAAAATTAGCCAAGGAATTAGTTTACTGGTCGCATCCGGCTAAGGTTTTTTTCTGTAATTCCGGAGCTGAGGCGAATGAGGGAGCAATAAAGTTCTCCCGAAAATTCGGCCAAGGTAGGTATGAAATAATTACTTTTGAGAATTCTTTTCACGGAAGAACCTTAGCCGCCCTGGCAGCTACAGGCCAGTCTAAATACCAGCAGGGGTTTGCGCCTTTGCCGGAAGGTTTTAAATCAGTCAAGTTTAATGACCTAGAAGCTGTTAAAAAGGCGATAACCGATAAGACGGTAGCAATAATGCTGGAGCTTATTCAGGGGGAAGGCGGAGTCAATGTCGCCAGCAAAGAATTTGTTTTAGGATTAAAGAAAATTTGCGAAGAGAAAAAAATGCTTCTAATTGTTGATGAAGTACAGACAGGGATCGGCCGGACAGGGAAATTATTTTGTTATCAACATTACGGCATAATCCCGGATATTATAACTTTAGCTAAGGCTTTAGGCGGAGGGTTGCCTATAGGTGTAATGATAGTAAAAAAAGAGATCGCTGATACCCTTGGCCCGGGAATGCATGCCTCGACATTTGGAGGAGGCCCGGTAATATGTAAAGCAGCTTTAGCGGTTTTAAGCGCAATACAAAAGGAGAAGCTGCTCACTAATACCAAAAGAATGGGAGAATATTTATTTTCTAAATTAAATGAGTTAAAAAATAAATATGCAGTTATAAAAGAGGTCCGGGGATTGGGCCTTATGCTCGGCGTAGAATTAAATATTGAAGGCAAGGAGATTGTCCAGAAGTGCTTAGGAAAAGCTCTCCTGATTAATTGCACGCAGGATAAGGTCTTAAGGTTAATGCCGGCATTGAATATAACTAAGAAAGAGATCGATAAGGCAGTTTATATATTGAATGAGGTATTAAAATGACCCATTCGCTTTCGCTCAGGGTTATCCTGAGCGCAAGACGAATAATGGAAGGATAAGTTGAAGGATGAAAAAAGACCTGATTTCCATTAAAGATTTAAGTGGTGATGAAATTAAGGCTATCTTTGATTTAACGACTCAACTTAAAAAAGATAAGGCTAATTTTAATAAGGCCTTGGCTGGTAAAACTTTGGCTTTAATTTTTCAGAAACCATCCAATAGGACGCGAGTCTCTTTTGAGGTTGGGATGTACCAGCTGGGAGGAAACTCGATTTATTTAAGTCCGGAGGAGATAAATTTAGGGGTAAGAGAATCTATTGATGATGTCGCCAAAACTCTATCTAGATATGTTCAGGCAATAGTCTTAAGGACATTCGAGCATAAGAATTGCCTTAAGATGGCAAGAGGTGCTTCTGTAGCGGTGATTAACGGGCTATCGGATTTTTCTCATCCCTGCCAGGCGCTGGCGGACTTATATACGGTACAGGAAAAACTTAAAACACTAAAAAATATTACTTTAGCTTATGTCGGCGACGGGAATAATGTCTGTAACTCTTTGCTTTTTATCTGTGCAAAACTAGGGGTAAATATGAATCTGGGTTGTCCGAAAGGTTTCGAGCCGGATAAAATAGTTTTAAAAGAATCCATTGCTTTAGCTAAAAAGAACCAAGCTTCAATAAACCTGTACAATAACCCTAAACTTGCGGTTAAAGATGTGGATGTTATCTATACTGATGTTTGGGCGAGTATGGGTCAGGAGAAGGAAGCAGCGGCGAGAAAGAAGAGATTTAAAAATTTCCAGGTAAATAAGAATTTAGTAAAGTTAGCTAAAAAAAGCGTTTTAATTATGCATTGCCTGCCTGCGCATCTTTGATCAGGCAGAAAACAGGATGCATGTGCAAAAGGCGATATTAATAAAACTTTTATCTTAGTTAGGGACGGAAAGGCTGAAAGGCAATATGAAAAAAGTGGTGTTAGCATATTCAGGGGGTTTAGATACTTCTTGCATAGTCAGATGGCTGAAAGAGCAAGGGTATGAAGTAATCTGCTTCGTTGCCGATCTAGGCCAAGGATTGGGCTGTGGTGAGAATTTTGAGGCGATAGAAGAGAGGGCTTTGGCAGCCGGAGCAGCAAAAGTTTATATCAGAAACCTGCAGGATGAATTTGTTGAAGATTTCTGTATGCCGGCATTAAAGGCTAATGCCATATACGAAGGAAAATATCTTTTAGCTACCGCATTAGGCAGGCCCTTAATAGCAAAATATTTAGTCCAGATTGCTCATAAAGAAAAAGCCGACTCAGTTGCCCATGGCTGCACCGGAAAAGGCAATGACCAGGTAAGATTTGAAGTAACTGCCGGCATATTAGATCCAAAGCTTGAAATTATTGCTCCAGTAAGATGCTGGGAATTCAAATCAAGAGATGAAGAGATAGAATATGCCAAGATGTACAATATCCCTATTGATGTAACCAAGAAAAAACCATATAGCATTGATAGAAATATCTGGGGAATTAGTATTGAAGCAGGTATCTTAGAGAACTTGGAGCAGGAGCCACCTGAAGATGCCTATATGATTACTAAGAATCCGACTACTCAAGCTAGCTATCCTAAGTATATTGAGGTTTCTTTTGAAAAGGGGATACCGAAAAAGATAGACGGTAGAATCTATAAGCTAAAAACATTGATCAGCCACCTTAATGAGGTAGGCGGATTATACGGCGTAGGCAGGGCTGATTTAGTGGAGAACAGGTTGGTGGGAATTAAATCTAGGGAGATCTACGAAGCGCCTGCGGCAACGATATTGCACATTGCGCATAAAGAATTAGAATCTTTAGTTTTAGATAGGGAGCTGGCCCATTTTAAGGAGATTATCAGCCTCAAATATTCCGAATTAGTCTATAACGGGCTCTGGTATTCCCCTTTAAAGGAAGCATTGGATGCCTTTGTAAATTCTACGCAAAAATATGTTAGCGGTACAATAAAGTTAAAATTATTTAAAGGGAATTGTATTGCCGTAGCTAGAAAATCCAGACACTCGCTTTATAAAAAAGAATTAAGCACTTACGGCAAGGAAGATAAATTTAACCAGAAATTAGCCGAAGGGTTTATCAGGATCTGGGGGATGCCCTACCAAAGATAGCAACACCCCGCGCTTATTGGAATTGCGCGGGTGTTCTCTTGGTAGAGAAGGAGAAGAGATGACCAAAAAGTTGTGGGGAACAAGATTCGCCAGAAAGACCAACGCGCTTACGGATAAATTTACCTCAAGCATATCCTTTGACCAGAGATTAGCCAAGTATGATATTTTAGGTAGTATCGCCCATGCCAAAATGCTGGGCAAGCAGGGGATTATCCCTAAGAAAGATGCAGCCCGGATTGTCAAAGGGCTTAGCTCTATATTAGGCGATGTTAAGGTGGGTAGATTTAAATTTGATCCTCAGGCTGAAGATATCCATTCTAATATTCAGGATTTATTAGCCAAAAAAGCAGGAGAGGCTGCCCATAAATTACATACTGCCCGCTCTAGAAACGATCAGATAGCTTTGGATGTTAAGATGTATCTAAAGGAGGAGATCGATAACTTTACAGATTTAATTACCGAGCTAGAGAAGGCGATCTTGAAATTCGCCAAGAATAATTCTAAGGTAATTATTCCCGGGTATACGCATCTTCAGGTAGCTCAATGTGTGCTTCTATCACATCATATGTTGGCTTATATGGAAGGTTTAGAAAGAGATAAGGCAAGATTAAGCGATGCTAAAGAGAGGCTAGACCAGATGCCTTTAGGAAGCTGCGCGCTTTCCGGCACAGGCTTAGCTATTAACCGGGCTTATGTCACAAGAGAACTTGGTTTTAAGAAGGCTACTGAAAACAGCATTGATAGCGTAAGTGACCGGGATTTTATCATTGAAACATTGGCAGACTTGGCTATTCTATCCGTGCATTTATCACGGTTAGCTGAAGACCTGATCATTTGGTCTACAAGAGAATTTAATTTTATTGATATTGATTTTTCTTTTTGTACCGGTTCAAGCATCATGCCGCATAAGAAGAATCCGGATGTTTTGGAATTAATCCGTGGTTCGGTAGGCAAGATCCAAGGCGATCTTTCCAGCGTATTAATAATGATGAAGGGGCTGCCGCTATCTTATAACCGGGATATGCAATTAGATAAACCGCCTTTATTCGACGCAATTGATACGGTAAAAGATATATTGGAGATCTTTATTGCCCTTTTTGGAAATATCATAGTGGAAAAAGAGGCGATTGCTTTAAGATTAGCGGATGAGTCTTTGTTTTCGGTTGATATTGTGGAATACCTGATTAAGAAGGGCCTATCTTATAGGGAAGCCCATGATATCGTCGGTAAAATGGTTAGAGATTGCCTGGATGAGGGAAGAAAAATATCAAATCTCAGCAATCATGAATTAAAGAGATATTCGCCAAAGCTTAATCCCGATGTGAAGTCGATATTGAATGCCTGGGCTTCAGTAAACCTTAAGTCGTCTTTTGGCGGAACCAGCCCTAATCTTATAGCTAAGCAACTTAAGAGGTGGGATAAACTATTAAAATGAGAAGGAGGGTTACTTTATAATTATGCACGAATTCAGGTATAGAAATAATAGTTTATATTGCGAAGAAGTAAAGATTAAAGATTTAGTCAAACGTTTTGGCACCCCGCTTTATGTCTATAGTTATCAGACCCTAATTAACCATTTTGTAAAATTAGAGGAGGCTTTTAGGCCGATTAATCCGCTTATCTGCTATTCGGTTAAAGCAAATTCTAATCTGGCTATCCTTAAAGCCTTGGTTGATAAAGGCGCAGGCCTGGATATTGTTTCCGGAGGAGAGCTTTTTAGGGCCCAAAGAGTTGGTTGCCAGCCTAAAAAAATAGTCTATGCCTCTGTGGGAAAAACTGACCGGGAGATAGAGGAGGCGGTTAAGCTAGGTATTTTATTTTTTAATGTCGAATCTTACCCGGAATTAGAGAATATCCAGCATATTGCTAAAAAACTAAATAAAACCGCTTATGTGGCTTTACGGATTAATCCTGATGTGGAGCCGAAGACCCATAAATATATAACTACCGGTAAACTGACCAATAAATTCGGGATAGATTTTCGTAGCGCAAAACAGATAATCCTTTTAGCCAGCGGTTTTTCTAATTTAAGGATTACCGGACTGCATATCCATATCGGTTCTCAGATCACTAGTCCTGACCCATTTGTGGCGGCGATAAAAAAAGTTATAGGTTTTATAGATAAACTAAAAAAAGAAGGGATAAAATTAGAATACCTGAATATCGGCGGAGGCTTAGGGATTATTTATGACCGCGAAAGCCCTCAAACAGCGGCTAAATTTGCAGCAAAGGTTCTGCCATTATTAAGGAAAACAGGGCTAAAAATTATTATGGAGCCCGGTAGATTTATTGTCGGTAACGCCGGTATACTGGTAACCAAGGTATTGTATGTCAAAAATACGCCGAAGAAAAAATTTATTATTGTGGATAGCGGGATGAATGATTTAATCCGGCCAGCCCTGTATAATGCTTATCACAATATTCTGGCCTTACATAAAAAGAATAGGCTAGAAAAAGCTGATATTGTCGGGCCGATCTGCGAAAGCGGTGATTTTTTTGCTAAAGACAGAGAATTACCTAAAGTAGAAGAAGGGGAATATCTGGCGATAATGAGCGCAGGGGCATATGGTTTTAGTATGTCCAGTAATTACAATTCACGCCGCAGGCCGGAAGAAGTGATGGTAGTTAAAGATAAAGTGTTTGTTATAAGAAAAAGAGAATCTTCTGTAGATTTGATTCGTAATGAAACGGTTCCTTTTTTTCTTTTAAGCCGATAAAATGTTAAAAATTAATTTTACTAAAATGGTTGCATCCGGGAATGATTTTGTAGTTATTGATAAGCTGCAAGCTATAAGCTATAAGTTGCAAACTTTGGCAAGGATACTTTGCGATAGAAAATACGGGATTGGCGCAGATGGTTTGCTTATTTTAGAAAAGTCAAAAGGTGCCGATATCAGGATGCGAATCTTTAATTCTGATGGTTCAGAGGCCCAGATGTGCGGTAATGGCGCCCGTTGTGCTGCGCTTTATAAAGGTAGGAAATCTATTAAAATAATAACCAAAGCCGGAATCGTGGCTGCTCAACTTAATGGGGATAATATAAAGATCAAACTTACTGATCCCAAAGATTTAAAACTTAACTTTCCGCTTAGGGTCAGTGGTAGAGTTATACGGGTAAACTTTATTAATACCGGCGTTCCCCATGCGGTGATTTTTGTAGAGGGGTTAGGTAGGATAAACGTTGTCCGGATCGGTAGAGAGATACGGCAAGATAAGAAATTTGCTCCCGGCGGGACAAATGTAAATTTTATAGAAATACTAGCTCAGAACTTGCTAAAGATACGTACTTACGAAAGAGGAGTAGAAGATGAGACTTTGGCCTGCGGAACAGGTTCAGCAGCCTCTTCGCTTATCGCCTATCGCCTCTCGCTTATTAAAAAACCGGTTAAGGTATTAACTCGATCAGGGGAGAACGCCGTTTAAAAACGGCAAGGTCGATGAGAAAAAATTAAGGGAACTGATCGAATTCCAGATAAAGAACGGCACTTCGGGGATTGTGCCTTGCGGCACAACCGGTGAGTCAGCGACGCTATCTTTCCAAGAGCATGACCGGGTTATTGAAGTTACCATTGATCAAGTAAGGAGAAGAGTTCCGGTTATTGCCGGAACCGGATCAAATTCCACTGAAGAAGCGATAATGCTAACTAAGCATGCTGAAAAAGCCGGGGCAGATGCTTCCTTGCAGGTTTCTCCTTATTACAACCGGCCGACTCAAAGAGGTTTGTATGCCCACTTTAAAATTATTGCAAGTTCAGTAAAGATTCCGATTATCCTTTATAATATTGCCTCACGCACCGGAGTTAATATTGAGCCGGAGACCATGGCTAAAATAGCAACTGACTGTAAAAATATTGTAGCAGTAAAAGAGGCATCAGGTAGTTTAGACCAGATGTCCCGTATAAAAGCTCTCTGTCCGCCGAATTTCGAGTTAATCTCCGGAGATGACAGTCTTACCCTTCCAGTATTAGGTATCGGAGGGGTGGGAATTATTTCGGTGGTAGCTAATATCGTGCCTAGGGACGTTGCCGATTTAGTCGCGGCATTTGAAAAAGGCAATATCAAAAAAGCCCAACAGTTACATTATAAATTATTACCTTTGATTAAAGCCGTATTTCTGGAGACTAACCCTATCCCGGTAAAAACTGCGATGGGATTACTGGGGATGTGTGAGCCGGATTTAAGGCTTCCGATGTGCGCGATCTCTCCTGAAAATCTAGAAAAGCTAAAGAAGGCCTTAAAAGAATACGGATTAATGTGATTTTAAGATAGGAGTATAAGATGATTAAATTAGGGATTGCCGGTGCCTGCGGGAAAATGGGCAGGCGGATATTTGAACTAGCTTCTCATGATAAAGATTTTGAATTAAATCTAGCCTTAGAGAAAAAGGGCACACCGGTAATCGGTAAGGAGCTGGGAAAACTTAAAATATCTTCTAGCCTAGATGGACTTTTTTTGATTGATGTGTTCGTTGATTTTACCCTTCCTGAGGCAACTGAGGTGAATTTGGATTATGTCGCCCGCTACAAAAAAGCTTTAGTCTTGGGAACGACCGGACTAAACGACACCCAGATTGCAAAGGTCGAAGAGATATCGAAAGTTGTACCGGTGGTCTTCTCGCCGAATATGTCCGTAGGGGTCAATGTTTTATTTTCGGTGTTGCCGGAAATAGCTAAAAAATTGGGTCCGGATTATAGCGTTGAAATAGTCGAGGCGCACCATAAAGCCAAAAAAGACGCGCCTTCCGGAACAGCCAAAAAACTGGCCCAGATTTTAACTGATACTACCAGAAGAGAGATCCCAACTCACGCTATCCGTTTAGGCGATATAGTTGGCGACCATACAATTATCTTTTGCGGAAATTCCGAGCGCATTGAAATCAAGCATCAGGCGCATTCGCGCGACCTTTTTGCGTTAGGTGCGTTAAAAGCGGCCAAATGGGTTTTTAATAAGCCCGCGGGCTTATATTCGATGCAGGATGTATTAAAGGGGTAAATATGTTTAAGCTGTCAAAAAAAGTTCAGTCGCTTCCGCCATATCTATTCTTGGAGATTGATAAGGCCAAAAGAAAAGCTTGGGGACAGGGTAGGGATATAATTGATTTACGGATAGGTGATCCGGTCCAACCTACGCCAAAATATATTATTGATGCGCTATACCAGGCAGCTCAGGATCCGGCTACTCATAAATACGCCCTTGATCAGGGCCTGCCGGCTTTACGCCGCTCAATTGAAGGCTGGTATCAAAGGCGGTTTAATGTAAATTTAAACCCCGACACTGAAGTGTTACCCTTGATAGGGTCAAAAGAAGGGATTGCTCATTTTCCTTTGGCGTTTTTAAATAATGGGGATTATGCTTTAGTCCCGGATCCCTGTTACCCTCCATATAAAGGCGGGACAATATTAGCCGGCGGTAGGCCGTACCTTATACCGCTTCTTAAAGAAAATAAATTCTTACCTGATTTAGATAAAATCCCCTTAAATATCCGCAAGCGAGCAAAAATAATATTTCTTAATTACCCGAATAATCCGACGGGCGCGACAGCTGAAAAAGATTTTTATAAAGAAACAATCGCTTTTGCCAAAAAGAATAAAATAATTATAATTTCTGATATGGCTTATTCCGAGATGAGCTATGACGGGTATAAGCCGGCAAGTATGCTTGAGATCACAGGGGCAAGGGATGTAGTTATAGAGTTTCACTCTCTCTCTAAAACTTTCAATATGACTGGCTGGCGGATCGGCTGGGCTTGCGGAAATGAAAAATTAGTTTCAGCTTTAGGAAAGGTGAAGTCAAATATCGACTCCGGAATCTTTTCGGCAATCCAATTAGCCGCAATCGCGGCATTAGATGGCCCAAAGGAGCAGATTAAAAATATGTGCAATCTTTATCAAGAGAGGCGGGATATTTTAATCCGGGGGTTAAAATCTTTAGGTTTGTCAGTTGAGCCAGCCAAAGCTACTTTTTATACCTGGATAAAGATTCCTAAGAAAATAGACTCTATCCGATTTGCCGGGCTTTTATTAGAAAAGGCGGATATTGTCGTAACTGCGGGTGTAGGTTTTGGCAAATACGGAGAAGGCTATATCCGCATGGCGCTTACTGTGCCTTGCGAAAGGATAGAAGAAGCAATTAGGCGCCTAGAAAAAGTACTATAATGGTTATCTGCTATTTAGGAATAGGTTCAAATTTAGGTAATAGGCGTAAAAATATAGCGTCAGCAATAAGAAAGATTAACACCTTGAAAGGGACAGAAGTCATTAAAATATCAAAGCTAATCTC